>JABLYA010000006.1 GCA_013177855.1 Ignavibacteria bacterium | reverse complement strand
AAAAATATTAGATGCAAAATGTAATGAAGCTCCTATAAACAATGAACTTAACAGTACAAATGAAATGATAAAAACAAAATGCTTTACTTTTAATTTCATAATGCAAAAATAAATTAAAAAATGGATTGAATTATTCCAATGTTTTTTATTCCTTGTGAATTAATTATTTCTTCTGTTATTCCTTCTAAATAGTTTTTCATATCTTTTAATTTTTTTATTTGTTAAACAACATCAGTTAGTTTAACCAAATGTGCTTTTAAGCCGTTATAGCCAATTGGACACATGATGAAGATAAGGCAAAAGCCATTCTATAACATTAATAAATTCACTTTTGTAATGATTTTTCATACATCTAATCAACCTTGTCTGTTAATAATTATATTCATCTTTTCAATTAAAGTTTAAAATCACTGCATATACACCTAACTGTTATAAGTCATTTATATTGATTGTTTCTAATAATTTCAAATAACCATATTCATCTTGTCCTTTCACCATTATCACCATTTCCGAGTTTTTGAGTATAAAACCACCACGAACCACGTTTTTAAACCATGCCCATTCTAAGGTATATATTGCGTATCCGTTGCCATTGGTCAACGTCTGATTTTTAAATAAAAACACACCCTAACATTTGGTATAACCAATGGTGGTGTTGTAAATTGTTGTAAATTTTGTTATTCGTTCATACTTTTATATTATTTTGAAAATTTATATCTCCAATTAGCCGTTATTTTAGTGACAAAAATTATAATTATCCCCAAAAATCATCATTTTTAATATCTGTTTTAAAATCTTCACCATTTCCTACTGGTGATACGATGACTGGTTTAACAGGTTTTACATCAGTCTTAACAATAATTTCTTCTGTTACAGTTATCTCTTGTTTTATATCTTCAACATTTTTTTGTTCAATTTCTGGTAAATAACTTTCCAACTTTTTAATTGGAACAAAAGATAATAATTTATAAAGTAATTCTAAATCACCCTTTTCAAAATCATTTCTAATTTTATTAACAACTTTATCTAATAATTCTTCGCTTGGTTTAATTTTATTTGCCATATTCTTACGTGGTTTATTTTTTATTGTTTTAAAATAAGTTTTATTATTCTTTATTTCATCATCTGATAATTTATAATTCATAATTAATAATTCTTCTCCGAATTCGGTTTTTGTTTCTGAAAAAGAAGCACTTGATCTAAAAAATTTTTCTGATACCCAGTTATATTTATCTTTTGGTAATATATCTTCCAATTCTTTAAAATAATAATATGATAAAGCCCATCTACTTTTAGTGTTTTTTAATAAATTTAATAATCTCATATGATTTTCATAATTGAAATCTTTAGTTCCGTACCAAGATGCCCTTTTACCAGTATCTTTACCATTTTCATCTGGTGTAAAATATGGAGGATCAAGGTATAAAAAAGTGTCTTTACTATCGTATTTTTTAATTATTACTTCAAAATCTTCATTATGAATATCTGTTATTTTTTCTAATTTTTTTTGATATTCTACATTTTTTAATTTATTAACCAATGATATTAATTTTGGTTTATTATTTGAAGATATTGGAGAACAACCACAACTTCTTGGATAACAACCATTAAAACTTGATGTTAATAAAAAGGCATATTTGACACCTGCATCAAAATCTGGTCTTTTTTTAGGGGGATTATCTAAAAAATTACCAACGCTTAAATCTTTTTTATATGAATAAAATATATTTGCATAAAAATTTCTTATTTTCGTTTTTTCGGTTTCTTTTGTAAATAAAAATCCATTATTCAATTCTTTTTCAAGATATTTTAAAAATGTATTGTATTCTCTAAGACAAGCATATAAATTTGCCATATGACCATTAAAATCATTATAAATAATTTTATCCAATTCTGGGAATTCATATGTTGTATTCATATATGTCCAGTATGCACCACTAAAAGGTTCGCAATAAATTTTTATATCTCTAGGTATGAATTTATTAATAAATTCAACCATACCATTTTTTCCACCAAAATACGAAATCATAATTTTAACTTATTTTTTTTTAATTATTCTTATACATATTTATTACTATTCATTACATTTATTTAATATTCTATTTAACTTTTTACTACGATAATATTTATTGTAAATGGATAAAAGATATTCATAATCAAAAATCTTTCTATATACTTTTTCCATATTATAATATTTTTGTAAACCATCTCTTATGTTGTAATCTTTCCAAACTATTGTAACAAAATCATCAGTGTGATATTTATTACTATTCACATGATTAGAATGAAGTATGCCTTTTGGGTTATAACCAAGACCTTTAAGGCAAATACTAGCAATCGCTTTCGTTATTAATATCTTTTCCATTTAAAACTCTTTTTAATTTCTTATTTCTTTCTAAGTTTTTACACATAGTTATATACCATTTACCAGATCTCGATTCTTGATCAATCTCTATTATTCTTTCTAATGGAACCATTGAACCATTTTCAGCAGTCATATAAAAATTACCTAATGTTGATTGAAAAATATCATCTAATACTTCACCTTCTTTTACCTCATTATTACAATCAGCATATTTTATTTTTGTCAATTTGAGTTTTGTATAATTTTGATTTACATATGTTGTAGTCCATGTTATTGGACCTCCAATCGTAAATAACGAACCATATGGAAAATTTTCTTTTTTAGAATTTTTTAATTCATCAATTCTCTTATCTATATTTGAAATATTTGTAGAATGAATAGAAATTTTAGATTTTAATTTTTCAAATTTTTCTTTATTCTTAAAAGGTGTATTTAAAATTGCTTCTAATAAAGTCGTACCATTATCAAGATATGCCATTTCTTGCAATTTTAATGATTCAAGTTCTTCTAAATTAAAAGTTAATAATTCACTTTCACTGTATTTCTTTGATTCTGCCATAAGCTATATCAAAATAATTTTTGTCTGTTTCAAAAGCAATCCATCTTCTATTTGTTTTTATACAAGCAATTGGTATTGTACCTGAACCAGACGTACTATCTAATATTATATCATTTTCGTTAGAATAAGTTTTTATAATCCATTCTGCTAATTCTACTGGTTTTTGTGTTGGATGAATTGGTGGATATAATTTATTCAATTCTATCATTTAATATTCTTTTTAATTTATTAAATCTAATATGTTTTTGAAATTCTATTCCATTTTTAGTTCTTCATCATCCCAAATATGATAATAAGTATTGTTAATTTTTCTTTTCCAATAATTTTTAGAATACCTTAAATATGTCACACCATTATGTTGGATAAAATAAGTATTATCATTACCAAATATTTTTTCAATTTTCATTTTCAATTTCTTTTATATAATGAAACGATTTTCAATTACATTTTCAAGTTGGGCACAATTTCCAGTAAAGTTCCTATTTTTATTTTTTCTATTTCTTTTAACACAATTCATTCAATTTTTCTAATTTAATTTTTCTTAATTCTTTTATACTTTTACACATAACAAATTGTACAAAATTATTATTATTAGAACTTAACCATTCATTGTAAAGTACACAAGTGGTATGAAATTCTTTATTATACCAATAACATTTATCACAATATATATTATTACAATTACCTTTTATATCAATTAATATTTTAAGTTTTTCAATCATTCAATCTTTGTGTTTTAAACAACATTTTATTATATCACATTTTTAATAAAAGTTTTTATTTTTAATTCTTTATAAATCTACCAGATTATATTTCTTCTATAAAAGATAAAGAGATAAAACATTTATTCTTTTAAAATTCTTTTAATCTTCATAGCACGATATGAATCATAGATACAATTTTCTGAAAATGATTTATCAAATTCTTTTTCCCATGGTACATCTAAATGAAAACCTGCAGTCCACGTATTATCTGACCAAACAAAAAACTTTAAATTAGTATAAATATTCCAATGGTCTTTTATATATTTTTCGTAGTCTATTTTTGTTCTTAATTGTGTATATTGTGTTTTTATCCATTTCAAACAATTTATCGCATCATTTAGACTATGAACTTCAATACATTTTACTATTTTTTTTCTTCATTTTCCATCTAAAATACTTTCAATTTTTGTTCTTTAAACATTGTTATTGATTTAGATAATTTGTTAAAATAGTTTACTTCGTGAACAGTTGTAAACAATTTTACCACCTTTATAAACAACTTTCAATTAAAATATGTACCGTTATAATATAATTATTATATAAAAAGGTTTTATTTTTATTCAACTGTTTAACTAAATATTAAATTCTTTTCTAATTCTAAATGATTAATTTTAAAGAAAATAAAACTGTATAAATATATGTGGTGTAAATTATTTTTTATGATTTTTATGTTAAATTATTGTTAATTTTTAATAAAATCAAAATATAGTCTATTAATGAAAAAACTCACTATCTATAATATGCTCAAAATCTGTGACTTTGCATTTATTTATAATAGTTATATTTTGAATTATTTTGATTTATATTATAAAAAATGTCGAAAAAAATTTATATTTTCGAAATATATCTGTTATCGTTAGGTTAAATTAAATTATTGTTTAGTAAAGTTGTAAATTAAAAATTTAAAGTAATAACATTATCTTTTATGTATAATTGTTCTGTATAATGTAGAAACTGTTCCATTTACTAATAAATTACCTTGAACTGTTAAATTATTGTTTAATAATACATTACCATTTATTATTTGTGGTGTTGATACTGTTGCTATATCTGCATTGGAAAAATTAAATTCTGTTCAAAAGACTATTGTTCAACAACAAGCTGCAGAAATAGATTATTATACTAAAGAAGAACTTAATTTAGGTGCTTTAGATAATAGATACTATACTCAAACTACAATAACAAATATTTTACAAGATTATTCATTAACTTCACATACTCATAATTTAGTTGAACAAAAATTACTGGTTCTATTTACATTTGTGTGGCAACGTTTTATATTTGCAACCGTTATGTACAATAATAAGACATTATCACCCTACATTTTTCACGAAGTAAGTTTAATTCATTCACTACTTTATCAAATGATTTGTCCATATCTTCAATTGCTTCTTTTATTCCATCTTTTGTAGTAGTTCCATCTTCCAACATTCTATCAAAATCGTTTTGGACAAATCCAGCTAATCCTTGTATTCTGTGTTTAATACCAACAATTTCATGAAAAAGTTCTTGTTGATAATCACTGTGCATAATATCAGACATATCCAATATGGGTGTCTGTGTTCCATTTGAAGTTTCTACATTTTTATTCATTTTATTTATAATTTAAAGTTTTTACTATTTAATCCCAAACTGGGCATATCTGTAACCATTATATTCAATTTAATAAATTTATATAATTTTTAAGGTGAGCGCACATTTCGTAATTTTCAAATTCCAATGATATGTCCAACATTTTTTGCAATTCATCTTTCGATAGTTCTTTTAGATTAATTTGATTTCAAAATATTTCATAAGTATATAATTTTTGAAATAAAAAATTTTAAAGGTAAAAACTACTGCACAACTTGAACTTTATATTCAATTAAACAAAAAATTATGAGTTTCTAATTGCTTCTATAACATCATCATAATTTGTATCAAATGTTTGTTCATCTCTTTCAAATCTGGTGTATCACTACCCCATGAGAAGAAAAGAGTTTCTAATGATTTCACTAACATTTCTTTTTGATTTACTATTCTTTTCATAATTTGTATCTTTAAGTATTTCTAAACAAGGTTTGCTAAACAACATTTTTATCAAACAAAAAAAAAAATTAATTTGAAACTTTCTACAAAAAAGTTGTATATTTGTGTCCATTATAAGTAATGAATAAATTAAAACGAAGTTATACCACCATCATATAAATTTTTTATCTTCTTTGGTGCTCCCTCTAATGAAGTTAATTTAACTTTTGATATTTCTTCATCACTCATAGATAAAAAATTTATCAACTCATTTATTTCAGAGTTTGTAAATCCAATTTCTTTTAATTTATTAATTTTTTCACTACTTATAACATCAGATATATTCAATTTTTTATCTGTATGTTGTTCAAATGTCTGTATGTTTTTAAGTTTCTTTTCCATAATTAAAGTTTATTTGTATTATTTGCCAGATGAAATCGTTCGTTAGTACTGCTGATGGTAGACTCTACATTGGTGTTCTGAAGCATGATACAATCGTTTGTCTCCATGCCAAGATGTACCGAAAGCCCGGTGGGACACAAGTGATTGAAAATGTGCTGCGAAATCCATCTGTTGAATTATTTAAAACAGCAAAACATAAACCTGTTCGACGTCTTTAATGTATGTGATTTTAGACTTTATCACGGCAGCTTCTTTATCGTTAGTATTATGAATATCTTCTCCCTGTCTTGCTCTTAGTCCACATGAAGAAAATAAAACAGTTGCTAACAATATGTAACCAAAATAGCGGGTTACTCGCTGTAATTTAAGTGTTTTCATTTTATAAATTTTAATGTAAATTAATAATTTTCATACAACAAATATACAAATTTAAGTGTTTTCATTTTATAAATTTTAGTGTAAATTAATAATTTTCATACAACAAATATATAACATTTTTATCAAACAAAAAAATTAATTTGAAACTTTCTACTAAAAACGTTGTATATTTGTGACATTTAGGTTCAATTAAATTATTGTTTTGAGTTTTTTAGTTCTTCTCCATTCATTTATCATATGTTCCAGTTTCCCGTGTTGTATACAAGTATTCCCAAAGTTCATCTATTTCTTTACGGAGTTCTTCTACTTCCATTTGTTTAACGAATTTAAAAAACACTCTGTTTTGAATATTTGTCATTTTCTAAAAGAAATTGAGGATGTATTAAAGTATTATTTTTTATTATAAATTCTAAATCAGCATACAACTCATTTAAAAACTAATTTAACCCTGCTATTTCAATTTTGTACTTTTATTTTAATAATATTTGATAACAGTTTTTATTCATCCCTAATTCACTCACATATTTTAACACACTTTTTCCTCTTTGTTTAATAAATTTCATAGTATGTATTTTTTTATCAAAAGGAATTAGTTTTGGAACTTCGTCAGTTTCACCCATCACATATTTATGTACCATTGGATAATTTAAAGCGAAAATTTCATATCCAGTAGGATTTATAATTTCAATACTTTTCTTATTTCCACCCCATAGTTCAAGTTCTTCGATATATTTATCTAAATCATTTTTATATATAGCCCAACAATGAATTCCTTCATATGGTAGTTTATTTACTGTTCCAATGTTATTAAAATTTTTAGTTCTTACAAATATTATATCATCAAAAAACCCTTCATTTAATTTCTTATTATTAAATATATTGAAGTTGTTTCTTAATTGAATAACTCTAAGTTTTAAACTTTCCACAGCATCCTTTTCTGTTTCTCCGTATCCATGTGTGTTAGCAAATTCACCACCTAAAAGAACTGCATCATAAAGTCCTCTAAATACATCATAACTTAAATGATATTTAATTGTGTTTTCTTTACCATTACTTATCCAAGTGTAAGTTTTTACATTATCATTATTCAATATAAAATCTTTATCTTTACTTTCATTTAATTTTTTATTAATAAATATTTTAAAATCATCTATTATTTTTTTCATTTCTTTACTCATAATTTTTATTACTATTCATTAAAAACATTTCAGGTTTTAAAAAGTTATGTACATTTTGTATGGTGTCATAATCAATTGTATAAAAATTATTTTTTTATAGGCAAATTGACACTATAGTATATTTTCATTTTACCTTTGTGATTTTTCTTAGCCTTTTTTGCTTCTTTCTTTTTCAGAAACATAATTTTTATACCTGATTTACAAATAACTATCCAATATGGCTTATTTTTAAAGTGAGCCAAATACCATATAGTCAATTTTCTTTTAAAATCTTGAAAATTCATAATTAGAAAAATACAACTGCTTCTTTTTTATCATAGTCGTAATTAATACTACTTGGATAGTATAATATGCTAATACTATTATCTCCAACACCATCAATCTCTACCTTAGTATTATTATGTTCTATGTTTATTTCTTCATATTGTTCTTCGGTATTACCGTCATCATCAATGTAAACATCTTTGTATAAATATATTGTAACTAATTGTATTACTGGATATATTTCTACTCCTTTATCACCTTTAAAATCAAAGTCGAGAAACCATTTAACAGAAGCGGTTCCTCTCATATAATCAACATTTTTATCAGTAAAATTTATTGTTACATCTTTTATATCTTGTGTATAGAATTGAAAACTACTATCATCGTATAGACTAAATTCATTAACTTTTTTTAAATATTTCATAATTAACATATACTTTTTAGTATATATTAATTTTTTATTATTCTTTTTAGTTTTTTATCTCTAATATCTTTATTCATTAATATATCTTCTGCCATAATTATATGATTAGGCAAATCAACATATTCATAAGCAAGTTTTTCATTAATAATAAACTCTTTGTCAAATACTTCAACAGTTTTACCAACAATAGTTGAATACCAGCTTGTCGGTTTTGATTTTTTAATAAAAACTTTAATCTTATTCATCACAAATCTTTTTTAGTTTAGATATTCTTAAATCATCTACTGTTATCTTTTTTTCAAAAAGAATCTCATTAGTTAAATAATAAGAAAATGTAATATTTAAATATTTTTTAGGGTAAAATTCTACGGCAAATCCACCAGTTGAACATTTTACACCAATATCATAATCATTACAAACAGACATATAGGATAATTCTAAAATTGTATAATACATATCACTTAATGAAGGTGGTGTTGACGAATTACTCCAAGTCCAATTAGTATCTTCCATATATTTTTGTATTTTTGAAAAGAAATCTGTGTATGTAAACAACTTTTTATGATATTCCTCACAACCAATTTATTTTAACCATTCCCAGTAAACTTTAGTATATTCTGGTTGCACTCTGAAATGACTCAGAATTCTGTTGAATATGATTTTTATCTAACCAATCACGATAATCTATCGTTCTTGATTTGACAATATCATTTATACTTTTAGTTTTAAAAAATGCCATACTATTTCTTTATTTCAACAATAATATAAATACCTTCTACAAGACCCCCAAGAACTTTTTTCATTGAAGTTATATGTTTCTGCAACATCATTTTCATTCATAGGTCTGGTAAGATACCATAAGTTATCTTCTTTCCAAGTGACATTTATAAGTTTTTGATTTACAGGTAATTCGAGCCTAGCGCTACCACCCCAATTTTTGGTTTTTTGATTTTCCGTACAACTTACTAAAGCAAGTAATGCAATCATTAAAATAACAAATTTATACAAAATTAATATCATTATACCGATAAAAAAATTATTTGATTAAACGTATTAATTTCCTGTGTCTTGTTTTATTCTTTCTGTTATTATAAATTCATTAAAAAAACAAGTTTTTACATCCCATACAGGTCCAGTACCTTCCATTTCATTAAAATTTTTTGTATGTAAGACCTTGAAAAAGTGATACGCTACCATAATCTTCAATATCTGGAAATGCTTCAGTACCTTCTATATACCAAGAATTTTTTTGGCTACGAATTTATAATTGTGTAAATAAAAATAAATTCTTACATATGGATATTTAACTAAATTTTCTAATACTAGTTCTTGGTTGTCAATAACCGAATAGAATTTTCTATCCTTATATACACTGTGTTCAATTCTTTCCGAATATTCTATATTATTATAATTAGATTTAGAAATTAATTTTCTATGATTTATAAAATCAATTTTAACAATATCACCATCAAGTAACTGTTCTATTTTTAGAGGTGTGAATAAGTTCATTTTAATATCCTTTTTAATTTCTTTATTCTCATGATAATTTAGTAATGAAAAGAAAAATGATTTATAGTATAATAATCTGCTGTGCATTCAACATCAATGTAACTATTACCTTGATAATTTGATTGATTAACATTTACTCCTCTTATCCAAAAACCATCAAACATATATATTTCTTCATTGTCTGTTTGAAATAAAACTCGTTGTTTATAATTAGTCACATAAACATTATTTGTTGGAAAGTATTTTGATATTTGTTGATATCCAATATTATTTGATGGAAATGAGATATTTATATCGACTTAAACTCGAAACATTCCTGCTTATATTTAATTCACAATATAATGTAGAGCAGTCTTCAAAAATTAATTTACCTACCATAGATCAATATTATTTATATTTATATCAAATTAAATTGGACATATTGATTAAAATATATAAAATTATGGAACAAGAAATGAAAAAAGATTGGAAAATACTTAAAGGTATTATTCAAGTATTTAATCAAAAAACCAAAAATTGTCCGTATTTAACAGACGAAGAACTTGAAAGATTTGAAAAAATAATGAAAAGCGCTTTGCGCCTTAAAAAACTTGAAAAAATTTTAAAATAATAATTTTATATATAGGTTAAAGTATATTTTTATAAAAATGTTGGAGTACAGATTAGATAAATTAACAGATGATAAATTAGGTCGTAACATATATAGAAAAAGACATAAATTATATACAAGTATTGTAAAATTTTCCAAGCAAGTAAAAAATGATGGTATATTTGCAGAAAATATTGTAAGATTAGTATTTGATGCTATAAATCTAAATCATTTTCATAAAAATCACCCTCATGTTGATATAGGTGTTATAATTCCAATACCAGGAATAACAAAAAGAAATGAAATTTTATCTGTAAAATCGACAATAAACTATAAAAATACATCTTCTTTATTAACCGACACAAAGGCTATAAAAATAGAATCTTTATTCTCTTACTTATTATTCGCTCATTATAATTTTGATGTAGAATATGTTGAAACAGTAAATTCACCAGTAACTTTATTAAACAAGGCTATAAAAGAAGCAAATAATTATAAAAAATATGTTGATTATAAGAAAGTTGTTCAGGTTACAACTTTTTACTTAATGTTTCATAATGAAAAAGGCATTGAAGATGAATTTTTATCAGATATCAAAAATATAATTGAAGACAAAGAGAACGATCTTAGTTATGGTAAATATTCAGAGTATGATGAAAAAGTTAAAAATAGTCTATTAAATTTAGATGCACCTATATCTATTGGTTTGTGTTATATAGATAAAAATGCCGATGATAAAGAAGGTATTGTTTGTGTTATAAAAAAGACAAACCCAATACAATTAAACAAATATTGGGATAAGTTGTTGGACATATGGTGCACAAGAGAATATTTTGGTGCAACTAATAAACAAGGTGGAAAAGTAACAAAATATTTAAGATACAGTGATATTTGTGATATATATGGAATTGAACAAGGTGATGATTTTCCAATTGAAATAAGAATAAAAACTGGTAGTTTCGGAAAAGAATCAATAGATGGAGAAACAAAAGAAATAAAACATAAAGAAAAAACCGATAAAAGAATCAGACGTATGTATGTTGCTACAAAATTTAAAGATGCTGATTTCCAAGACAAAGATTATAGAATTGTTAGTACTTTTAATAAAATGATTGATGTACTTGAAGATGAACCAAATCTTGTCACAAAATTTGACAACTTTATAAAAGAAATTAGTAGAAAGGAATTTAAAAAATTACCTTGGCTAACTAAAAAGTAAAATCAAAAAAAAATTGTAAAAAATGTAGGTTTTCATTTTTAATATAAAAAATAATTTAATAATATGAAAGATTTAAAACACATAAGAAGATTTAACGAGTCAAATGAAAACTTTAATATATCTGATGTTAGAAGTAGTAAAACACCAGAGGATAGATTAGAAGAGTATGTTGATAACAACGTTGCAACACAGAAATTAAATAAGCCATTTATAACTCCATAGAGTTTGCTTATTCAAAAGCTTGAGATAAAACAAGCCGCAAAAGAAGATTATGATAAGCAAACAAAATATGATAATGCCTACGACAGGCAAAAAGGGTTTATCGAAGGTGTCAAATGGGCTATGAAGCGGTTGAAAAATTACCGCTAACGATTGTGTATATATGTGGTGTGAGATTTGGAACACTAATAATACATTCGATGAAAAACGCAGAAATGCTAAAATACGTAGGTATTAAACTTTTCAAAAAAAAATACTAAAAAATATGAATATAATAATAGCAGTAATAATAGTAGCAATCCCACTTTGTATAATTGCAGTACAATTAGACAGAATGAATGATAAATAATTATTACATAACAGTTGGGTTTTTTATGATGTAATTTTCCTCTATTTCTTAACAAAATCAAATCTATAATTCACTTAAATTGTTTTATATAAATATTTTAAAATCTAAATTATCTAAAATTAATTTAGGGATTATACAAAAGAAAAAACTTCTCTAATGAGATGTTTTTTGTTTTCTTGCCCATTTAATATGTTTTTGGATTAATTCTGATTCAAGTAGTAATTCAAGTGTATTATAATTTTTACCAAGAGTTTTTTCATCGTAGAAATGATGAATGGCATAATGGCATAATTCACAAACATCTATACCATGAGTTTTCAAATAATTGAAATTATAATTCTTTTGATACCATTTCTTTGTATGTAAAGTAACTGGAATTAAATGATGAAAAGTAGTTTCATCAACTTCTCTTTTACACAATTCGCAAATCATAATTTCTTTTTAAGGATTATACACTTTTCATATTCTTCTTTATTTGCAAAATAAAGTATTGCTTCTTCTAAATCATTTTTATTTACTTTTCCACCTAGACAAATTTCTTTGTAAATTGTTTCGAAGAATAATTCTTGCAATTCATCTATTTTTCTTTTGAGATCAATATCATCATCTTCAAATTCTTCCATTTATTCTATTTAATTTTTGCTCTCTATGAGTTCTAATCCTTTCTTTATTTAGATTTTCAATACTTTTTATAACACTTTTTTTAAAGTCATCAATATAAATTTTATACTCATTTTCAACAAATGTTTGATTATTTTGAGCCAACCATTTATTGATTTTTTCACTAAGTTTATCATTCAAAGTATTAACAATATATTCTATAGATTTATTAACAGGTAAATAAATTATATCTGTAAACTTATTACCTGATATTATATATTCAATCTTAACAGACCTACTGAATTTTTCAGTAACAATTACATCAACATTAATATAAACACAATTTTTTGCGAATAAAGGTTGATTTTTATAAATATTAGGAACATATAATGGAATTCTATGGCTACCATTTATATGGTCTGCCATAAAATTAATCCAATCTTTTCTAAATTTATCACTTATTATCATATTTCTTTATTTTAAAATTTATTATACTTGAGAATATACATTTTTATTAAGTTTTTCCTGGTTTAATTGTTTCAAATATTTGTTTTTTGTGGTGCTTTTAATCCTTTTGTCAATAAATTTGATTTCATATATATATTAATTCTAAACATATCATATAAATCTTTCATATTCAGTTCTATTATATTCTCATCATTAAAATATTTATCATTTAATACATACCTCTATAAAGCTAAATCTAATGAATTAGCACGTTCAATAGCATTTTCAATATTGATTGGTGCAAAATTTGCAAATTCTGTATCTATTCCAACATCGAAACATTTTCCAGGTTGAGTGAATTTGCCGTGGCAGTGTCCAAAAAGATGAATACTACCATACATTTTTCTGTTCCAGGATGCTATTGGGTAGTGCATCATAATTATATGATATTGTTTACCTAAGAAATCATGTTTTATTTCTTTGTAATCAAAAATATCAGCAAATCTATCGCTGAATTTTTTTAATATCTCTCCATTTATCGTGGTTTCCTTTTACTAAGTATATAATACTATTCAATCTTGATAAGATGTCTATTGTTTTGATAGGATTATCAAAAGAAACATCACCAAGATGGTAAACTATGTCATCTTTAGAAACAACAGAATTCCAATTTGAAATTATTGTTTCATTCATTGTCATAGTATCTCTGTAAAGGATTTTTTTGTCAATAAGGTCTTCTTCAACACCTATCTTAGTGTTGAAACGCTTTCTCATATCCCACTTTAATGTAGTTTTATGGCTGAAATGTGTGTCAGAAACGACAAAGGTTTTCATTATTTTAAATTTTTACGGTTTATTATTTGAGTTAAACTAAAATAGCTTATTTCCAATTGTTTAGATATATCTTTTCTTTTTACACCTTTTTTAAGATTTCTTCTATTTTTGGTAAATTTTCTTTCATTTTTCCATTCTACTTATTCGGCTTAGATCGATATTATCCCATTTTCTTTTTAAGATAGGTAAATTTAATTCTAAACACTTATTTTTTATATTTTTTAATATTATTGAATTTGTTATATTAAAACAAGCATAACCTTGATTATTTATCTTAACACTTGGAATTTTACCATTATAATTTTCATACAAATGTAATAAAAATTTTTGTAAAATAAAAACCCAAGAAGAATGACATTTTATTCTCAGTATGGCATCTTTTCTTTTAAATTGTTTTGTTATAGAACCATCTCCGTCTATAAAACCGATTATGAGTGAAAATAATTTATCATCTAAAATACTATCTAAGTTTGGAGGATTATATGTTTTATTTGATTGAATATTATATTTTTTTATTTGTTGTATTATCATAACATCTGTGTAACCAGCCACTTGACCATCAAAATTTTCCAATAAAGGTTCATTTTCTGATGGAAATCCTACTTCCATAATGTCATATATTTCAACTGGCTTACGATGATATGAGTATGCTGTAAAACCACCTTGTACACTCATATTGAAGCCATCATTACAAAATATTCTTTGTCTGGAACGATGAGTCCATTCAAGACATTTTATTTCAAAAGGAATTTGATGAAATTCATCTATGTGAGATAAATCTACCCCACACATTTCCTTTGAAGGAACCCAAGTAGCCATCATCCAATCAAAAATGTTTATTTGTTAAAATTTATTTCTTCTGTTATTCCAGTTGTCATGTTTGTCTTATAAAAGAACTTCCAATCATCATAACCATCTCCAAGAGAGCTATCATCCAATACTGCTATTTTCTCTGGTAATCCATTTTCTATTAACCATTGTTCTATTTCTTCACCTCTACAAAAAAATAAATTATCAATTGTAGAAATAGGTGTTAAGTCTATTATTTCGGCATTAATACCTCTATATTTAAAACATTCACGCAAATAGTCTATTCCTCTACGTCTCCAAGTTGAAGAAATAACTATCTTTGCACCAGTCTTTTCAATGATTTCATTAAGATTTGCAATACATTTTGGATCGAATAAAAAACCATATTTATCAGCCGATTTTTGTTTTTCTATGACTGATAACCACGTATAATGAGAAGTGGTGTATAAAACACCGTCTATGTCTAAAAATATAATCTTCACGAATTTTTTAGTATTTTTTAAATTTTTGTTGTCTAATCCATTGTTTCTTTTCTTCATTAGTTTTGAAATGAGGAACATTATTTTTTGCTTTCTCAAAAGCAAAATTTACAGTTGTACCAGCACTTAACCAAGAATTAAAAATATTATATTTTTTTGGAGTTAATAATTTATCTTCACGCATAATGTTGATAATCATCTTTATTAATATAAGTAAATTTAGTCCAATATTTTTTTTACTTTCACTTGCGTAATAATGTCCTACCACCTTCAAATTTAGTTACATTAATATCTTTTTCGGTATAGACATATTTAATATGTTCAATAACATCTCCATCATTCTAACTTGGTCGCCTTGAAAACTTATTTGGCTATTATTTGTACCTAATTGATATTAATAAATGTTTTTCATACTGCAAATATACAAAAATTAAAACAATTAAAAAAATTTACAATAAAAAAGAAAAAGATAGAATATTATGTATAATAGTAGTGATTGGAATAAATTTCATTTGATTGATGTAGTTCAAGGGTTAAAAAATATAGAAGATAATTCAGTTGATATAATAATATCAGATCCACCTTATAATATAGGAAAAGATTTTGGATTATGTAAAGATAAAATGGAATTAACATCATATTTAGAATGGTGTGATGAATGGATAACAGAATGTATAAGGATATTAAAACCAAATGGATCTTTTTTTATTTATGGATTTAGTGAAATACTGGCACACATTTCTGTTAGAATTAATTTAGATAAAAGGTGGTTGATATGGCATTATACTAATAAAACGGTTCCAAATTATAATGGATGGCAAAGAAGTCATGAAAGTATAATATGAGACCTTTGCAAAATTATATTATTTTTTTGATATATCAAAAATATTTGCCTAAAATTGAATTTTTAAGGTAATGATTCAAATTGCAGGACGATTTTATTCAAAAAAACATCTTTTTTAAAGCCAAGAACCTTATTTTTTATCTTTTAACCCTTATTTTAGGCTTTAGTTCGCACATGGGCACACTTCGCCCATCTAAATAAGTGATACGGCACGTTTCAAATTATACGCTATGGCCTGCAATACATGCTGAGCATGAACTTTAGCCAAGCCTTTATAACGAGCAACACCACCATTAAACCAACGTTTTATACTACCAAATGTCCGTTCTACTACATAACGATAATGACTTATTATTTTATTAAATGCTTGCTGCCAATGAGTTAAAGAACGATTGCGATATGATTTAAACATAATTCGATTTTTAATATTTCCCATTTTTAATAATTCATCGTTTTGAGGAATTTTATAGCCTTTGTCGCCTAATATTTCTTTTTTACGCGAAGAAGGTAAAAACGATAATAAAACGGATAATAGTTTACCGTCGTTTACATTTGCACTCGAAGTGCATACTGCATCTATCATACCATTTTCGTCTACTGCTATGCTTTGTTTGTAACCATACATAAGTTTATTACTTTTTTTTAACCAGCGAGCATCGGTATCTACACCCGGTTGAGTCTTTTCTATTAGTTTATAGCTGGTATCTTCTAGGTCGCTGTTTTCGTCGGTACGGTCGTCTTCGTTTCTATCTTCAGCTATTTCGTAAGTTGTTTTGCCTTTGGGGGCATATGGACTTATGGTTACGCTTGCATCTACAATGGTTTTTCCTTTTTTTACTTTTGCACCGTGATGTTCTAATTGTTTATTGATTTTTCGAAGTAAACGATCGTAGGCTTTTTTACGAACTAATTCACTACGAAAACGGCTGATGGTACTATGATCGGGAATGGGTTGATTTATTTCTAAATCTAAAAAAATTCGTGCACTTACACTGTCTTTTACAAAATCTTCGCATTCTACATCGCTCATATCATACCACATCTCTATTAATAGCATTTTAAATAACACGATCGACGGATAACTGGGACGACCATCTACACTTTGACCTTTTTTGTAAACTTTATCTAACTCACGTTCTAACCAACGCCAGTCTATAATGGAATTCACTTTTTTGAAAAATTCGCTACGACGAGTCTTTATTTCACCCATATAAGATTCGAAGAATGTCATATTTCCTGATTTTTCTAATTTCATAACGCTAAAATAACCATTATTTCTGGAATTTTAAATAAAAACATCAATAAGTTATTAACAATCACATATTTGCATGTTAATAGCCTTGCAAAGGACTCAATATATTGTTGGAAAGAAAAACCTATTTTTAATAAAGATGATGTCAGAATTCCATATACAGAAACTTTTTTGAAAAATTCCGCTGGTAAAACAAGAAAAAAAAGTAATACAGCAAGGTATGGTAAGAAAAATACAACATACACAGCACATAAAAATGGAGCATTGCCAAGAGATGTTTTTACTGATATATCAACATTAGCTGGTGGCGCTGGAAAAGAAAGGTATTTTATGTATAATGGAGAAGTTTATCCAGGAAAAGAAATAAAAAAATTTGATTTGAATAAATGCTTAAAACATCCAACACAAAAGCCATCAAAACTAACAGAAAGATTATTATTATCTTCAAGGAGTAAAAATTGTAAAGTTGTTATACCATTTGCTGGTTCTGGATCAGAAGGTGTTATTTGTAAAAGATTAGGAATAGATTTCATTGGTTTTGATATAAATGAAGACTATATAAAACTATCAAATGGTGCTATTTCTAGATACAAAGATATTTTTTAAAAAAAAACTTTATGTTTTTAAAAATTTTCGTTATTTTCTTTAGAGTATTTTAAATATAATATTTTAATTCATCCTCATCCATATTTTCAACAATATCTCTAGCTAAACCATTCCAATCTATATAATTTGATAATATATTCAATTCTTTTCTATTTAAATTATCTATATTACCATACATATATCTGATATAGTCTTCAACATCTTTAAAATTATCAACATATTCATCAACAAGATATTGTATAACTTCATCTTCTAATCCAATATCTTCTATAACATAGACCATTTCTTTATTATCATAAGTATTTTCTATGAATGATATAATATCTTCTATATCAGTATGAATTACATCATAATATTCATATTCATTTTTTTCATTTGCTTTTTTCATTTTAGGAATAAAGTAATCAAATAAATGTTTTTTATTTTTTTCTGACCATTCATCAAAATCATTTCTCAAAATTTTAATAACTATATCATTTAAATTTGATTCGTATTTCCAATCATCATAATATCTATCATATTCACTTTCTTTTATATCTTCAAAAAATTTTTTATCATCAACATAATAAAAAAGTTCATATGATCCCCAGTTACTAATAATATCATAAATATCCATATTACTAATTTCATATATTGCATTATTTCTTGCTCTTTCCCAATCTATTGATGGAATATCACGTTCTAATTTTTCTAAATTATCCATTAAAACGATATAAGGTTCTTCAGTAGGTTCCCATATGTTCTCTATTAAAGATTTTAAAGAATTTGCGGTAAAAATATTTTCATCTTTATAATTCCAAGCATTTAATTTTTTTCCATCGAATTCAATTGCCCAATCTTTTTCTGGATTAAATTTGTTGATGATATACAATAATCCACCATCTGGGCCTAAATGTTCTTTGAAATGGTCTTCATTGTAAGCCGTACACCAATTATTATCTCTTTCTTTTCTATTACCATATTGTTCACTTGCATCAAAAGTATATGGTTTATAGATAAAATATTCATAAGAATTTTCTAAAATCCATAAATCACTATTGTCAAACCCACTTGTATCATCATAATCAACGATATCATTTAAAACAAACCTCAAATGTTCTAAATCTTTTATATCTGTTATTTTTTCAACACTTTTTATATTTTCTCTATTGTTTACATATTTTTTAAGCATTTTAACTAATAGTTCGTGATATTTTGTGCCTTTTGTTTCAATATTTTTTATTATATCTTTTGGTGTATTTATATAGATTTTCAGAATAGTTTCGAGTATATCCTTATAATTAGTAAAATAATCGAAAATTTCAGGATTTAAACCTAATTTATCAACATATTTATTTCTAAGATCATCAATTCTTTTTGATTCTAATAAAATTAAATATTTAAAATAAGAATACATATTTTTTTTATTTTTTTTTTATTTATTAAAATGAAATAACTAATGTATATATTAAAAAAAAAATAAAAAATAAATCAATTGTTTAAAAATGGAATTGGGTAAGTTATTTTTAAATAATATTTTTATTATGATTCAAAAAATTTAAAAGTGGTTTAAATCTCCAAAATATCTTCATATTAGCTTGTTCTATATCAAGAAACCCAGCCCAATCAACTTCTTCTATTTGAAGTTGTTCTTTAGGTATAACATCTTCAATTCCATCCAAATGAGCCACAAAAAAGAAAACCCTTTTAAATACTTTACCTGATTTATCTGTATATTCGATTACATGTTCTGTTTTATCAATAAATTCTATTGGAACCAATATACCAACTTCTTCTCTTGTCTCTCTTATAGCCGCTTCAATCTTTGTTTCGTTATTTTCAATATGTCCTTTTGGAATAGAATATGTACCAGTCCAACTTGCGTTTGTAGGATGACAAAGCAAAATTTTATTGTTTTTTACAATTAAAAGACCTGCTGAGTTTTTTATGTTACTTGTTGTCATATAAAGTATTAAATAAAATATTATTTAATGTTATTTCTTAAATTAATTCTATAATAATACAAAATAAATTTATAATTATCATATATTTCACTATCTTTATATACAATTTTTTTAAATTTTA
Organism: Ignavibacteria bacterium; assembly: GCA_013177855.1. Lineage (NCBI taxonomy): Bacteria > Pseudomonadati > Ignavibacteriota > Ignavibacteria > Ignavibacteria bacterium. The sequence continues at coordinate 192,496 of JABLYA010000006.1, read as the reverse complement.
CTACAATTTTAGAATATATTTGATTAAGTTATTTTGTTTATAATATTATTTTTAAAACCAAAAATTATCGAAATTATTTTCGGAAACCTTTTTCTTACACTCATCTGGATGAATCCATTTTATTGTAGGTTCGCCAGTATAACCTTGTTCCCAAATAAACCAAGCAAAACACATAGTTGAACCCCACTTTTTACCTGTTGTTGGATTTACAGGTGATCCATCTCTCCATGGATCTTGTCTTGCACTAAAAACATGAACTGTTTTTAATGGTGTGTTTTTGAAAAAATCATACCTTCCAATTCCTTCTAAAAATTGAATTTTCAAAAACATAGCTACTTTTTTATTAGTAATTTGTAATGATTTTTCAATAAATTCTTGTGCTAATGAATATGGTGGATTCGTAACAATATAATCATATCTTTTATCATAATCGGTTTTTAGAAAATCAACATTACCTTTACCATAACCTCTATCAATCAAATCAGTTGATTCAACTATTGCATCTGGAAACATTTCTGATATGACTTTTGAGATATGACCTTGACCACAACAAGGTTCTAAAAATGTTGTTGGTTCAAAATCTTCCACATTGAAAAGAGCCCAAGTAGAATTAGGATCAGTTGCATAAAAATCATTGTCTACCCTTTCATAGTTTACAGAACCTCCTGCTAAACTTGTTCCTTTTAACTTTGACATATTCTTTCTAATTTAAGGATATTACATATATACACAATCGTTATATTATTAATTTTATAAAAAGTTTAATTCATGTCACTAAAAAAGTTTTTCAGCATTATTCATTTTGATTGTTTTTGTTGTAATTAACAATACATTCAAAATAAGTAATATAGTTTTGTTTAATAAATGTTTTTATATTTACATACTTATAACAAAGTGTATAAGTCACACTACTCATACACATAGCCGTTATAAATAATAAAACAAAAAATATTAGATTATATCCTCTGAAAAATATATCGGTACATTAAAAATGAAAACCCAATTTTTAACAATAATAACTACCATCTGTTTTTCTATAAGAAGTTTCAAATCTACCGCCTTTATTTCCAATATCATGCATCAACAAACCTGTATATCCAAAATAAAATATGTGTTTTTTGTTATTATCTTCGTATATAAAATACCACTTTTCATTATTATCTTTCATCCACTTAAAATATTTACCGTCTGGACTGTCACCAATACCATATGAATTGTGCATATAGTGAAAATTGCGTTCATCTATTACAACTACAACATCCGTTATCCTACCTGTTCTTAATTCCATATAGTTAATATTAAAACGAGGATTTCGGATTGCGCTATACATGAATCTATTACAGAAAGTATTTTTTCCATTTCTAAAATCCGTAGGTAATCCACCTCTTTCTAATGGATCTACTGCATCACCATATGTCCATAACCAATATAAAAATTTTCCATTAGCTTTGAGTTTTTGTTTAGCAAGTTCTGTTTCACAATCAGCCATAAGTTTTTCAATTTCTTGCCAAGAAGTTCCTTTATAAATCTTTTTTGTAATTGGTTTTCTGAATAAATACCACACTGGATATATGAATGGTGCAGATATTCCGCTCCAAATCATAATAAATAAATTTTTTATAATTCGTTTAAAGCATTTAGCTTTTTCTTTTTTTGGAACTTTACTTGTTATATCTTTATAGTCTTTATTAATGTTCTTAATAAATGATATTATCTCTTTAAACATATATTTCATATTTTTATTTAGGAAATCTAAATTTTTTGGACTTTTCTATCCTCATTACACCAGGAATTCTAAAATCTTTATTTCTGTAACCTACATCTTCACAATTATTAGTAATATATACCTTTGCACTAAAAGGAATTTTCATACCTTCAGGTAGAGGTAATATATTACCATATACTTTCATCTCATAAAGTTTTGGATCGTTTTCATCACTTGTCATATAAAGTGAAAAATGAGAAAATCCCCACTTCTTCAATTTCCACATACAATTCCATTTTTTTGCAAGTTTTTTGTCTTTAGTGAAATAAATGATAACATCAGCTTTGGAAGAATCATTAACTTGAAGAAGTACTAAATCAGCATCTGCTGGATGCGACATTTTTATAACTGTTTGTGAATATGCGCTCACTGATATTATGAACGCAATAACAAAAAATAGTGTTTTCATCTGACGATTAGTTTAATTTTATAGTTTTTATTTATAGTTATGACATATACACCAAGGTCAAGACCGTATATCTTATCTTTCTCGATATAAGGATATATTCTCACACCCATTATGTTCTCAATGCTAATTTTTTCATATTCACCTATGATGTACACAGGTTCACCAAAATTTGCAGGATTTGGATAAATTTTAAATTTATTTTCATCTTTACATTCTGAATAAAGTAATCCTATAATTTCGGTAGTTCCATCATAATCAGTTTGTTTTAGTCTATAATAACGAGACTTATTAGATTTGTAAATATATGTATATTTTTTATAATCATTACTATTACCAGCACCTTTTATCTTTGTTATTTTATTAAAATTTTTACCATCTTCACTTTCTTCAAGTGTGAAATAATCATTGTTATTTTCAGATATTGTCACCCATTCAAATTCGGTTAATTCTGAAACACATTTACTTTTGAATGAATACAACTCAATTGGCAAAGACGATATACAACCCACACAGTTACAAGTAAAAAGCCATGCTTCATTATTAGCAGTCCATTGAGTTGGAAAATTATGACCTGCAGGTACTTTAGCAATGGTACCATTGTAATTATGTAATCCTAATATACCTACACCAGGATAACTATATGTCCAAGTAGTACATACTTCTTTGTTATGAAGATGTATTTCAATATTATTTGTTGTTTCAAACAATTTTAACTGTCCTGAGAATAGCTTGGTTTCGCAATCAAAATAAGGAACATTATCAAATGTTAGTACAAATCTCCTATTTGGTGCTGTGCCAAGAATTTGATATTTAATAGTTCCTCCTAAATGAGGTCCAATATCTTGCCATGGAAATAAAATAGCGTTTCTTGGAGCATCTGTTGTGTTAGGAATTGCTGCTTCAATAGAATATTCTGAAAAAGCACCAGGTGTAGCGTTTGGCGTAGGTAAATTACTTGCACAAGCAATTGGGTCAAAAATAATATATCCATTAGAACTTACTAATAATTGTGTAAATTGATAACCATCAAAACAGAAAGGAAAACCAATAGGTATATAACTTGAGCTAAACCTATCATCTATTGGCAAAGCAATATCGGTACCATTATTTAAGTCAGGTGCATATGCAATAGAAGATATTGTATAATTTAATCCACATGTTGGCGAAGTTGAACTGGAAACATTTATATTAAAAGGAGTACAATTTGGTGATGGATCTGTATCAATCATTATATAATATGTTTTACCAGCTGTTAATGAAACCCCACATAATGTCGGATTTCCTGTTGAACTTGTTGATTGAGCAATACAAACCGCAGCAACATCTGTTGGACAATTTTCAGTTACAAATACACCAGTATATGATAATGTCCCGGTTAATGTTATATCAATAGTTTGATTCGTAGAAGGAGTATATGAATATAAATAATCTTCGCCATCTTGATATGAACTAACGCATATGCTTGATTGCTTTTCACAAATAGTTATAACACACATATCTCTCTTACATTTTAGAGTATATTCTTTTATTTCATTAAAGATTTCTTGATCGTCACTTTGACCAATACCAATTATTATATTGTTATTATTTTGAGAATATGAAAATCCAACAATTAAGACAAAAATTATTGTTAATAAGTATTTTTTCATTATCTTAAAATTAAATATATTCCTTTTATTAAACCATATATCTTATTATCAATTATTATATTGATTTCAAAATTTAGTGTCATATTTTAATTTATTTTATTATAAAACGGTTGCTATATTTTATATATTAAATATGATACCATGTATTTATATGTAAAAAAAATTATCAATGTTTAATAAAAAAAGCCCTTTTCGGGCTTTCTTAATTTATAACTTTTTTAATACATTGTGTTATATAATATTTCATGATATTTTCATAGTACCTATTACTTCAAATTTTTTGTTTATAATATTTTCAATCATAGATTTAGAACCACAAGTATAGAATTCTATTGTTTCAGAATTTTCTGTGATTTTACCATCAATCAATCTTTTGGCTCTGACCATATAAGATTCTGGTAATGTTGAATGTATCAGCTTCAATTTTTCTTTATGCTCTACTTCAACAATAACCCAAGATGCATCTTTTCTTGTTTCATCAATTATAGAAACGTCTGTTTCAGACATATATGGCACTTCAAAAAGAAAACCTTTAGAAACAATTTGTTCATATTTTTTTTCTTTAACGATGCACTGTTCTATTGTAAGACCTACTTCAATTATTTCACTGTCTTTTTTCTTTTTACCTATAATGAATTCTTCTTCACCAAAAATTATTTGTCCAACTTCAGGTTTTTTTGTGAATTTAGGTGTAAAGCAGTTTATTTTACTATTTTTTTTCATATATTTAAGTATTATGCAATTTTTGTTACAGTTTATTCTTCTAAAATCTTTTCCAATTTCTTTTCTCTGGCGCACATTAAATCAAGTTTGTGTTTGTTTTCATTAAGAAGTTTGAGTACATACCATTTTTTGTCTTTATATTCTTTAACCTCGCTTATTTTATATTCAAAAATATTATAGTCATATTTCATAATTTCAACTTTATAAAAACAATATACTGGTGTGGTTTTTAAAATCTCTAAACTTTTTATCTTTTGAGATTCATCTCTCCCTCTACGTTTTGATACTTTTTTCTTACCATAGAAATGAGTTATTTCACTATCAAAAACATATTTGAGACCAATCTCAAGTTTTTTAGCGTCATTTATTGCTTTAAGTTCTGTCTGTGCATTATTAATAAGTTTTTCACATTCGTAAATATCAATACTTTTTATAAAATTATTGTACTTTTCGATTATTTTTATCCTTTTAGATTTCCATTCTTTTTCAAAAATACTAAGTCTATCAAAAATTAAAGAAATATATTTGATTTTTTCAATCTCCCAGGAAAGTATTTGAGGTGATTCGTGAACGCATTTAACTTCAAATGTACACCAATCTTCATCAATTTCAAAATGACAAATTTCTGGTTTGACTGGAAATAATCTTTCACCTTCTTTGGTGTCAAGTCTTGCTCTGATATAGTTATTTCTTATACCAAACAAGTCTGATTCAGGATTTATAAAGACAGGTATACTGTGAAATATCTTATCAAGATAAAATATATCTAATCTACATTTTTCTTTTTCGAGTCTATTCTTTAATAATTGTCTTCTTGTCTGATTTTTAATCAGAATATTAGTTTGCTCGTTTATTATTTTATGAAGTTCATCGATTCTTTCTTTTGATAAGTCTATTTTTTCTGATTTTCTTTTTGCCATATATAATTTCTCCAAATACAAAGTTACAAAAAATTTCAAATAAAAAAAATCTCATTCAAGAGAATGAGATTTTTTTAAAGAATCATTGGATGTTAGCCATAAAAATTATTACAGTTGATTGGTTGTAAGCCATATAAGTATTACAGTTATTGATTCTTTAACATTTGTAGTCTTGCTTTATCAAATTGTTCGAAAATTGCTAAACATAAATTATGTGTTTGAATAGCAAGTTGTTCTTTATAAATTTCTTTTTTAATTACGTATTTATATTCTATTAAACCTTTTTTAATATCTTCTACAAATAATTTTCCAATTTCAGCGGCACTTTTGTTATTATTATAAATTTTCAATATTCTTTTAGTTCTTGAGAACTCTTCAATCATTATTTTAGGAACTTCTACTTTTCTTGCAATTTTCATTAAATAGGATGACATATAACCACATTTTTGTTTTGCGTCAAGTTTCAAAAAATATTTTAACTTTTTGTCTTTTAAAGGAAAAGCTGATAATATTTTTATATAATCATCATATATATCTTGTCTGATAGAAATACGACCAACTAATTCTTTATTATGTTTATAACATTCAAAGAAATGCATCATGTCTGAATCTAATTTTAATGTTTTAAGTTCTTTCATTTGTTTTTATTATATTTTATATTATTTAATTATTTATTTTAAAAATCACCATCTCTATAATGACAAACTATATATTGAGGATTTTTTTGTAGTTTCTTGAATTTAGTACCTAATGAAGCCAATTTCAATACATATAAGAAATCATGACCATAACCTGTAAACCATTCAATATCTTTTAATTTTTCACACTTTTTAGGATTTTTATGAGCAATTGAACTTGTACCAATACTCGCCCATCTTGGGTCAACCCATCTTGTATAAAACTTCGTAAATTCTTTGTTAAGAACCATAAAATCATTGTAATATACCCAATCAACATCATCTGTAAATTGATCTACAATAGTTTGTAAATGTTCTTTACCAAAGACATCATCATTATCAAGATAACATATAATATCACCTGTGGCAATCTTTAAACCTATTGATCTTATACCACCAGAATACATTGGTTGTTTTTGTGAATGAAAATATATAATTTCTTTATTATCTTTAAAATGAGTTTCATATATTTCTTTTGTCTTAAGACAACCATCACTTACTATAATTAATTCCTTTTCGCCTTTATATGATTGATTTATAAATGATTTAATAGCACGTATTAATTTTTTATCCATATTTTGTCTATTTGGATTAAACCAACTTGCCATAATAACACTAATTTTCATTCATTTTATATTATTTTTTAGACTGCTACATCAACTTTAATATTTGGATGTGGGTCATAATTTTTTATATCAAAATCTTCATATCTAAAACCATATATGTTTTGTATATCAGGGTTTATCCATAATGTTGGGAGAGGTTTTATTTCTCTATTTAATAATTCTTCTGTTGGTTTAATAGCGTTTGCATAAATGTGAACATCACCACCAGTCCATATAAATTCATTAGGTATCATATTGACTATTTGTGCAACCATATGTAAAAGAAGCGAATACGAAGCTATGTTGTAAGGAACACCAAGGTATAAATCAGCAGACCTTTGATAAAGTTGTAAATCCAATTTTCTTTCAGGAACATTGAAATGATCGAGTATTTTGATTTGTTTTCTTGGGTCTCTCTTTATTTCATTCCAATCAGATATATTATTTTGTGTCATAAATGCTTTAACATCTTCTTCTTTGTAGTGTTTTTCACAATATTCAATTCTTTCTTCCATTGTAATTATATCAGAATAAAATTGATACAAAACATGGCAAGGAGGAAGTAACATATCATCTATTTCAGCAACATTCCAAGCATTAACAATCAATCTTCTTGAATCTGGTGTTTCTATTAACATATTTATAAGATTATCAATTTGATTGATACCTTTCATATATATCTTTTCCCAACCCAACTTATCAACAATGATTTGTTCACCTTTTGTTTCTTTCATTATCTTTGTTTTTTCAACCATTTCATAATAACCACCCCAATCTTTCCATTGTTTTCCATAGACTGGGCCTAATTCACCCCATTTTAAAGCAAAATCATCATCCTTAATAATATTATTTTCAAAATCTTTTTGACTTAAAAGTTTGAATTTCTTAACTGTTTTAGAATCTTTAAGGTCATTTTCTTGAAATTTTTTAAGTTTAGTATCTTTATAATTTTTATAACACCAATCTGTCCAAAATGTTACACCATTATCCAACAAATATTTTATATTTGTATTACCAAATTTTTTATATTTATCATCATACGAACCTAAAAACCATAAAAGTTCGTGAATTAACGATTTAATATGTATTTTCCTTAATGTTGTCAAAGGAAAACCATCAGCCATGTTTAAACGCATTTGATATCCAAATATAGATTTTGTACCATAACCAGTTCTGTCGGTTCTATATCTTTCTTTAGATAATATTTTTTCGTATAGTTCTTTTAATTGTAAGTCTAAATTGTTCATAATTTTACTTCTTCTCTATTTTGTGTAGCAATAAATTTATATAAATCTGCTCTTTTTTTGTTTACTACTTGCATTTCAAATTTTTGTAAAAAATATTCGTGGTTTGCTTCACCATGTTCTTTGATAGCATTTGGATTATCAACATACCATTTCATTTTTTCATACCAATTTGATTTATTTTCATCAATTAACCAACCTTTTTGAATACCTGTTTTTGTACCTTCAACATCATCCAACGTATAAGGCCCGTAATTACTCATAATTACAGGCATTTTATGACATCCTGCTTCAATAAGTTTCAATTGTGATTTCATTTTATTAAATAAAATATTACTTTTCAACGGTGCCAAACTTATATCAGCTTCATTATACATTGAACCATAAAGTAATATTGGTTTTGTATGTCTTCTTTGATAAAAATTATCTATGAATTCTTCTCTATAACCATAAGTATCATCATTATCAAAATTATCTGATTTTCTTAAAAAATCTGAATATTTAAGATCTTGAATATATTTACCATCACCAGTAAAAATATTCTCAAATATACCCCATTGACTACGATTGTGATCATCTTTTTTGATTGTACCATCTTTCATTTTAATACGCAAATCATAACCACACATTATTATTTGTGATTTTTTAATAAATGTTTTTTCAAATTTTTTAAATTCATCTTTTAATAACATTAAATCAACTTTATGTGAAATACCACCACCCCAAATAAATCTAATTCTATCTGATTTTGTTTTATTTGAAATCCATTGTTGTTCATTAATATTCAATGCGTTTTCTAAAACTACAACATTTGGGTTTAATTCTCTGATTCTATCTGCAAAAATACTTGTTGTTGTAGTAACAACATCAGCTCTTTTAATTAGATTTTCTACTTTTTCACCTGATTTATTTTCTTTCCAGTTTTTAAAATTAATATGACTTGGATCAAGAATCCAATAATCATCAATATCATATATAATTTTTATATTAAATTCTTTACAAATTTTATAAAACAATTCTTCTTTTTGTGGATCTGCAAATGGAATTACTTTATTGTAAAAAATTATTGAATAATGTCTCAAAAAATTTGGATCTAACAAAGGTAAAGTCATATCAGTTAATAACCTTATATCCACTTTAATATCAGGTTCTTTCATACATAGGTGAGGATTTAAAGTACGATAATAACCAACACCATCAGTATCACTGGATAATACTAAAATTCTAATCATTCAAAAATTGATTATTTTTTTCAAAATATTTTATAGTAAAATTATAAATAAGTTTGTTTTTATATATTTTAAAGTATTGAATTAAACAAAAAAAAATCCAGTCATTTGACTTGGATTTTATAAATCATTTTTTTAATATAAAATTTAATATCTTAAATTTATTCTTTTGTATTTGAATATCCAATAATACTAACGGAAAAAATACAATTGAATATATCCACACTAGAATTGATCTTACGAACCATGCTGGTTTTAATAAATTTTGTGCGAATGGTTTTAAGTCTGACAAATCTTCTTGTATATAATTCAAATATACAAAAAGTATATATTTTGCTAATTTCTGTTTCATATTATTTGTGTATTAAAATATATTGAACATCATTATAATTTTTCTTCTTAATTGAAACAATGATATTATCTTGGAACAAGTCTTTTACTTCTTGTGTAATACCATATAATTCACCGTGATATACACAAGATTGAAATATTTGTGTTTCTTTTTGATGATCTTTTATCCACAGTTTGTAATCTTTTTCATTTTCAAAGCATTCAATTTTATAACCTTCTATTAAAATATTCATACTTATTTAATTATTTTTTAAAATTCTTATTATCTTTTTATATCTTAAATCTCTCAATAAGTCGGGATTTTCTTTAATTTTTATATTTAAAAATTCTTTTAGTTCTCTATCATTAAGATAATGAAATTCAATTTCACCACTTTCATTTATTGAATAATATTTTGGTATTCCATTCATTTTGTCCCACATTGGGTCTGACCAAAACACATCACTAAATTCATACTGTTCTCGATTCATCTTTAAATTTTTTTGTCTTATTTTTTAATGATGCAACTGCTCCATCTGTAACAAATTTTTTATTTATATTATTTTTTCTAAAAAGTTGAATAAATCTTCATCATCTCCTTTGAAACCAATATAAGAAAAACTCTAATTTTGCCTATTTGTTTTTTGAAATCATCAAATTAAATATCAACAACCAATTCATTAAACTTTAATAGATAATTAACTAAAGATACAAGTTCTTTATAGTTATCTATTATTTTTATACCATTAAATAAAATAGAAACATCCATAATTAAGATTCTTCCACATGTTTCTTATAATTTAAAATATAATTCTTAATATTCATCGAACCAGCAACATTCATAGAATGAATGAAGAATTCTGGAAACTTTACATTGTATTGTTGACAATAATCACACAACCATTTAGCACAATCATAACCAGTTTTTTCTTGAAACTTGGAGTAATCTATATCTGTTTGTTTTATTTTTGGATCAGTTGGTATACTTTCATAATGTTCCATACCCAAATCATGGTCAAAAGCAACTATTTTTGGTACACCTTTGTTAGTAACAATATTTACAAACTGATAATAATTTCTTGCAATCAACCACTGTTCTGATTTAAATGGTTCATAAAAGGTGTAATGATATGCGCTAATAAAATTGTGAAATTCTTTCTCAGAATCTTTCAAATCACTTTTTTCAACATATGGAAATCTTATATCATCTAAAAACAAATTGTAACTCATATCAGTTATATATTTAAATTTTAAGATTATTTAATTATACGATTTAGTTTTTTAATTCTTCTAAGTTTCAATAACATATCAGGGTCATTATATCTAAGAGTTGATAGTTCAAGACCATCACACTCAAAGTAATTTTCTAATTTAGAAATAAATTCGCTGAAATTTGAACTAAGTTCGCCATTCTTTTCAATAAGTACAGGTTGTCTTTCTAATTTTTCAAAAACACCTCTAATATGAAATTCATTTCGGTCATTCGTCATTTTTTGATATTCTGTATTAGAATACACAACCCAATCATTAAATAAATCATTTTTCATAAAATCATAATATTTTACAAAAGGACATAAGGCAATTCTTTAAAATTTCTTATAAAATGATTATATTTATCAAGTTGATCTATATCAAAAAAAGGATACTTGACGTTATTATATTCAGATATTATAATTACATCATTGAATTTTCTTTGTTTAAATCTAAATACTAATTCGTCAATATATACTTTTTTTAATTTTGTTGTAGAATTGTAACTACCCCAAGATGTATGTTCATACTCATATTTTAATATGAGTTGATTATCTCTTGGTCGTTCTTCAACCTCTTCTCTCTTCTTAAACCACGAAAACATATTATTCACTTTTCCCCATTTCGTCACATTCTGCAAACTTCATAATATCATCAAAAAATTTCAATGATTCAAACGCCTTTCTTTTAGAAGGTTTTGACATTGTTTTGTTTTTGTAAAGATGTGCCTTCATGTGATTTTTACAAATTTCAGTTACTTTTTCCTTGTTAGTTGTAACATCAGAAAAAAGATCGAAATATTTATTAATAAATGATTCGCACTTGAGTTCGTGTCCAATATTAGAAATTTTAACTCTGCCATTTCTTTCCGAAACTCTTTTGGTTTCAGGTTTTCCAAGGTCATGGAAAATAGCAGAGACAAGTAAATCAACATCACCATCAAAGTTCTTAACAGCGTGTTCAAAAACTAATCTGATGTGAACATCGACATTTCCTTCTGGGTGAAAAATAGGATCTTGCTCACAAGATGCACAAGCATTGCGAACATCAACTGGAAGTCTGTTCCATAATTCATCAAATGTAAATCTCTTCTTTGTCATTTCTTTTTATTTTTTTTATTTGGATAATGAAAATAACTTACATTCTCCATCAAAATTAGAAAAATCTCCATAACTTTGTAACAACTGGCTATAACAGCGACTTGCCAAAAGCGTGGGTGACGTGATAGCCGAAAGTTTACAGTTCTTTTTATACATTCGTTTTTATTTGTTCTTGATAAAGTTCTCATAAAATCTATTAATACTACTTTTTAACCGCTTATCGGCGTCTTTCCACATTTGATTAAATGTTCTTTCTTTGACAACTATTTTTACCACAGTAGTAACATCGGCTAAAACTTCATCGCCTACATTCGTTGTTTTTTCGTATTTTTTCATATTCGTAATTTTTATTATTTATAACAACAAATATACAACATTTTTATCAAACAAAAAAAAAATTAATTTGAAACTTTCTAAGAACGTGCCTTCAACTTAGCTTCTCGGTTAAATGTCTTTTCAGATATTTCAACAAATCCAGTTAAGTCAGGTGTGTCGATTGATTTCTTGTTCCAGTCATAGAAATAGTCAGGACACTTAAATGAAATATCTGAAAAGTGTTGCCTCATCAATATTTCACCAGTATTCGAGTTTTTGTAAAATGTGTATGTAGTTGTCATAATCAAATTAAACTGTGCCAAGCATCGTACAATACGCTTTAAGTGGTTAGTAATAATTTATATTGAAAGTTTATCATCAATATCATACCAAGTATCTTTACTTTCATTTAAAAAATGTTTCAAATCTCACACTACATATACACCCGACCGTTAGCAAACATTAAAACGTCACTTTGCTTTCATTTTTTGTGATGACATTTCTCTTTCAACGTACATTTGTCAACATTAAAACGATTGTTTATCATCAGCCGTTATATTGTTATCCACCCATTGATTTTGTTTAATCTTTTCTTGAAGTTCCTTCATTTCATTTAAAGTTTCTTCTAAGTATTTAAAGTCGAATTTGTAATAATCAACAAAATCAATTTGATGTTTTACATCCTCACAAAGTAATTCGTATCTTTTAAATGTTTCTTACATAATTTTTTACATGTTTATAACAACAAATATAAAACATTGCTGTTGTGGTTTCTATTTATATTATATTTTTTTAAATTTGTTTCATTTATTTACATTTGTGTGGCAACGTTTTATATTTGCAAACGTTATAAGTCATTTATATTGATTGTTTCTAATAATTTTAAATAACCATATTCATCTTGTGTATAAATATTTAGTTTATCACCTGTTTTACCCACCAATAAATTATTAGAAACAACATTGTGTTTTTCTGATAATGTATCAATAAAACGACTTATAACATCAGATATATTTAAGTTTTTATCTGTGTTTTGTTCGAATGTTTTCAAATGTTTAAGTTTCTTTTCCATATATTTTTATTTATTTTTATTCACGCTTTTTATTCCAAAATGGAATATTTAATTTTTCAACCGCATCATAAAAAAATTTTTGACCTTCTTTATGATATCTATTCACAATATTTTTGTTTAGTTCAACAAATTTTTGTAACGTCAAATCTGGTCGTTGTAATAAAACATTAATTATAAATTTCCTTGCTTCTTCAACAGACCCCACGGTGCTGGTGACGTTACAAAACCTGGTCTAAAATCTTCATTCACACAAAAATTTTTGAATGTGTCTATATGTTTTCTCATTTCGTTTTCCATATTTTATTTTATATATAAATATTCCAAAATTAAAATTTCATTACAAAATACTATGTATAATAAAATGTAAAAAATATTAAAATGATTTTTACACTTAACCGTTATGTGTAATAATTTTTTACCCACCAACAATTTATGTATTAAAAAATGAAAACCTAAATGTCGTTAATGATTTTAATATCATTTTCTTCTTTTACTATATATTGGTTATTTACTACAAAACCATCTTTAAGATTTAAAGCGATAACACCATCATCAGATAATTTAATTAATTTAACTAATTCCAAATCTGTATCTATGATTTCTCCATTAAAATCTTTAATAATTGGATTTCTTAAATTCAAGAAGCATTTATATAACTTTCCACCAGCATATCTTTTAGAATATGCAATAGCATCATTTCTATCATCAGTAAAAAAGAAGCCAAGTTTTGCTGATTTTGCATTGGTTGATGTACCTCTATATTTTTTATCAAATTTATCAAAATTATCAGACCCACCATGATAAACAATCATCGGTTCTCCGTTTTCATCTAAAACTTTACTTGAATTTTGTCTATCATTTTCCCAATCACCAAACCATTTTTTAAATTCATCAGTTCTTACATAGTAATATAAATTTTTAGGTAAATTGCTTTTATTACCATTTGGTGCTAATAAAATGTCTTGATATTCATTCAAATACTCTCTAAATGTTGTTACCATAAATTTTCTCAATTTCATTGTTCTTTTCTTTTTATATATAATATTCAAATTTGAAATTCCAACCCAAAATTCTTTTTGTTTCGACATCATCGCTTAATAATTCGGTACGAGAAAAGTTTGCATCGTAAGTTTTTATTAAGTTCAGTAGTATATATTAAATATTGTTATATAATTATGAAAAGATTTAAATTTCATATAAACTTAAAATATTAATCAAACTATAAAATCCAAAATAAAATAAATTATAAATGGATTTTATGCAAATGGTTGATAGTATTTTCCAAAACAAGAAGAACTATCACACAGCTACAGATGAAGATAAAATAAATACTTTTTTTATTGTTAATAAGAAATTTAGTTTAGGTAAACTAGAAATTTCTCAATTCTTTAACCATAAGTGCATAGATAAAGCAAGTGCTATGGACTTATGGTTTTTACTTTATAGGAATGTCAATAAAACACCTGGTTGGTATTGGACAAAGAATCCTAACAAGAAAGAAGATAAGATAAAAAGTATTTCAAAAACAGACAAAGAAATGTTAATGGAGTATTATAAGTTAAGTGAAAAAGATTTTGAATTTCTTTGTGAGCATTATAGAGATGATGTTGATTATAAAATAAAGATATTGAATAGAATATGAGTCGTTTTATAGATAGTCTTTTGTACATTAGGTTTTTAAAAAATGTTGATTTAACATTTTACACAAACAAAAATAACCATAAAAATAATTAAATGATATGTGGTATTTTGCATATGGATCAAATATGTCTTTAACAAGAATGGCTCAAAGAGGTGTTGTAATAAATCAATACAAACCTGCAAAATTAAAGAATTTTGAACTGAAGTTTAACAAAATATCTAAAACTCAAGGAGCTGTTGCTAATATTGTACCTAACGAAGGTTCAATAGTTGAAGGCGTATTGTATGAAATTGAAGATATTGCAGTAATGGATAAATTTGAGTCATTTCCAAAACATTATAAAAGAACGCTTGTTGAAATAGATGGTATAAGTGCTTGGGTTTATATTGCACAACCAGAATATATTGTTGAAGGACTTAAACCAAATCAAGAATATTTAAATTATCTACTTGAAGCAAAAGACTTCTTATCAGAAGAATACTATCAAAAATTAAAGTCAATTTTATGAAAACTCATGTGATAAGCGAAAAACTAAATTATAAATTAAGAGAAAAGAAATTAGAAAGGATATTAAATGAAAAGTCTTGATAAAGTTGTATGTTTATATGATAATGATGGTGCTGGTCCAAGACTTAAAAAAGGAAAAGTATATATCATAAAAGAAATTGAGCAACCTCAACCTAAGGATGAACGTTGGTCAAATGTTTCAGAAGAATGGTATTTAGAATATATGAGCAAAGGTCATTTAGTATTAGAAGGAATAGATGAAAGTTGGTCTTTTCCAGTTAGACAATTCATCACATTAACAGAATTTAGGAAAAAGAAATTAGAAAGAATATGTTGTACTATCAAACAAATGATATAAAACTATACTTACAAGACAATTTAGAATTATTACAATCATTACCAGATGAAAGTTTTGATTTAATTTATTGTGACATTCTTTATAATACAGGAAACAAGTTTCCAGATTATGATGATATTCTAGGAGAACCTATGGATGCTGTAAAATGGTATAATCCAAGAATTAAAGAAATGTATCGAGTTCTGAAACCAACTGGTTCAATTTATATTCATTGTGATTGGCATTTGAATTCATATATGAGAGTTTTATTAGATAAGATATTTGGTTGGAAACAATATAAGAATGAAATTATTAGACAATGTACAAACGCAAAAAATAATTCAAATAATTGGGGTAAAATATACGATAATATTTTGTATTACACAAAAACAGAAAAATATACATTTAATGCACCAACAGAACCCAAATTAGAAGCTGATTTAGTAAATCAATATAATAAGATTGATAAGAATGGTGATTATTATACAACTATACCTTTACATGCAAAAGGTGAAACAAAATTAGGTGAAACAGGACAACCTTGGAATTCAAAATCTCACGGTATTGTAAACCTACCTAAAGGTAGACATTGGGCAATTTCTCATTCAGAATTGGAAAAATTGGATGAATTGGGACAAATAGAATGGTCTAAAAATGGTAATCCGAGAAAGATACTTTATGCAAAAGATTATCAAGATAAACCAATACAGAATATTTGGAATTTAAAATCATTGGGTGTCTCACCAAATAAAGTGCAACAATATTCCACACAAAAACCAGTTGAATTATTAGATAGAATAATCAAAACATCATCAAACGAAGGTGATTTGGTTGGTGATTTCTTTTTAGGTGGTGGAACAACTGCGGTTGTTTGCAAAATGAATGGAAGAAGATTTATAGGTTGTGATATTCAAACAAAAGCGTTAGAATTAACTAAAAATAAAGTAGAAAAAATAAATTAGATACTATGATAAAAAAATTGATATTAAAGAATTTAGAGAAAGTGGTTATTTACAAGAACTAAATAGAACTTTCCTTCATCCGTTAGGATTAGCATTAGAAGTAGAAATAGACGATAAAGGAAACGAAAATTAGGTGGTATCTGGGATTATAGAGATGATGAAGAAGGTCTATACTATGATATTAAAAATTCTAATACAGAAAGAAAAGAAAAATTCAAAGCAAAAAGAGATTTTGTTGCTTTAGAATTTAAAAAGAGGTCTGAGAAAAGAATTAATAAATTAGGTTTTGATATAGAACCAATAGAATAATGAATAATATGAAATTATGACTGGTATAACAAAAATATTCGAAACTATATATTTTAATAAGATTAAATTTTTTGATAAAGAATATCTTCAAAAGGAAACAGAACAACATTATGCAATAGTTCACAATATTTGTGTTGATTTATGGTTGCAAAATAAAATAGAAATTAAAAATTATTATATTGATTCTGAATACATATATCTATCTATTTCAAATAAAAATTCAACTGGAAGTATTAAAATAGATTATGATAATAAGAAATATTATAGAAAATATAGAAAAAATAAATTAAAAAGAATATTAAATGAAACTATCTAAAAAATCAGAATGGTTTATATTCGATTCACCAATAGGCGAACCAGAATATCATTGGAAATGGGATAAATATACTATTGAAAGAGTTGTTAAAGAAAATGGAGAAACAATTTGGTTTGGTATTAATGTTAATTGGAAAAAGGAAAAAGATGGTAAATGGACTGTATTATCAATAAACGAAAATGCAAAACCATTAGAGAAATATCTACCAGATATAGTTTATGGCGAAGATAGAATATATTGGAAACCTTGTGAACCACCAATATATGAACAATTATATCAAAAATATTATTGTAAAGAAAACAAATTAAATAGAATTTTAGATGAAACCGAAATTTAAAATTGGTGATTATGTACAATGGTACAACATAAAAGAATATTAAAAAATAATTAAAAATATGATTCAAGTAATTTTAATCAATGGACACCCAAAAAGTGGAAAAGATAAGTTTGTATGGTATTGTAAAAAATACTGTAAAACAATGGGTATTAAGGTTTACAATTTTTCAACTGTAGATAAAGTAAAGAAGGTTGCTAAAAAATTAGGTTGGGATGGTTCAAAAACCGATGAAGCGAGAAAATTTTTAGCTGACATGAAAAGAATATGGACGAGTTATAACGACGGACCATTTAAAAGTACAATCAAAAGAATTGAAAAGAAAATAAATGAAAGAAGTATTTTTTTTATTCATTGTAGAGAACCAGAAGAAATTAAAAAATTTGTAGACTATTATGGCGATATTATAACTACTCTTTATTTAGATAAACCTGGACATGTTCCTGACAATCCTGCTGATAAGAATGTTAAAAACTATAAATATCAACATTGGCTTGATAGTAATGTATCAGACGATGAATTACAAGTTTGTGCAGAAAATTGGATAGATTCGCTGGTTGAACAAGGATTAATTAATAAATACATTGAATGCGATTGTGAAGAAAAAAATTAATTTTTAATGACTACACAGGAATATATTGAATTGTATGATAAGTACATGGACACAGTAAAGAGAGATGGTAAAGAAAAATTTGTTAAATGGCTAAAAACAGAAACAGACTTTTTTACAGCACCTGCGTCAGGAAAATATCATTGCAATTATGAACACGGTTTAGTGGAACATTCATTTAATGTTTTGAATTATGCTAGAAACTTATATATCTTTTCAAAAAAAAAATTATCCAGATTTTCCAGATATACCAGGAGAAAGTATTAATTTCAATTAAACTGGATAAGACAGGAAGAAAATAACAATTGGATATTTAGATGGAAAACAAATGCAGGTGAGCGTTTAGATATTATTCAATTAAAAGATAAATATGTAGCAACAATCTCTTATGAACCTTTACAATTTGAAGGTACAAAAGAAGAAATTGAAGAAAAATTTAAAGTTAAAATTTAATGAAAAATAAAGAAAACATTGATGTAGAATATCTTGATATGATGTTATATAACTTTGAATACGCTATTAAAAACAATGAAAATAAAGTGTATTTAGGTTATAGATATATTGATGATTTTTTTATTAATGAATATTGGGTTGAGCAAAGATATTGGATTAAAACTTTAGACATGCTAATTGATGTTGCATCCGAATTAGAAGAATATGAATTTGCATATATGTTTAAAGAAATTAAAGAATCTTTGTTAAATAACACCAGTTGTTATTTTGAATGATATTTATCAGTAATATCTTTTAGTTTTTTTATTTCATCAGATTTGATTGGAGTTGGTGTTAGTTGTAGAAATATCATATATTTTAATCATTCTCGGTAACCATTCATCTGTTAATCTAAGATTAATATAAACATAATTATTTTCAGGGTGTTTATATATTCTATTAATTGATGATGAATTTATTTGGTATAATTTTTTCTTTTTTGGGTCCCATAAGAATAAAAATTTCCAGATCAATTTACCATCTTTAAAAACATTATAATTCTTCATATCTAAATTTGTATCATCAATAACAATTTTATATTCCTTTTTATCTTTACCCCAAAACATTGATATATTTGTATTTGATACAGGATATTTTACTTGCGCTGGAATTTTCTCACCTTTATTATTTATTAACCAAATATCAATACCATTCTTATCATCCATATCACTGGCTTTAATAGCATCTGCGTATATCTTATTTTTCTTAATAAAATCAATAGTATCATTTTCAGATTTATTTGCTTTATTTGTTAATCTTCTAACAAAATTCATCCAATCTAAAATATTTGTTTCATTAAAAATTTCATCTTTTTTATATAAAATTAAGCCAAGATGAATATAATTTTCAGAATATATTGTTAAATTTTCTCCTGATATTGGTCTAAACCATTTTTTCATAATCGAAATATTAGTTGGTATCTGAGTGAATATTCTTAGATTTTCATCAAATATATTTTCTTTAAGTTGTTTTTTTATTAATAATAAATCTTTTGAATTACCGTTATATTTAAATAACCAAGAAAATAATAATAATCTAACAAGTGTTGTATAATTTAACTCTGTCCATTTTCTTTTACTTATGTTTGTTAAAGATTCAGGAAAATTTTTATATTTTACAGCAATAACTAGCATTTTACCAGTTTTTTCATCTATTTTAATAAATGGTTGTTCTAATAACCATTTTTTAGCATTTTCGTTTCTAATATTATCATTTTCTTTTATATAATTATCATACTTTTTCATACTTTTTTATTATTTTATAATGTATACTTAAATCAATAGGTTTTTAAATAGTAAATTTTTAAGTATTTCACATCATTATATATTCATTTTTAAATCTAATTAATTCTCTACGTTCTTTTTCAGTTTCAATGGCTTTACCTTTAAAACCTTGGGCCATTAGATCGTTACCATCCACAATAAAACCGTCATTACAATATTTTAAAAACGCTTCCATAAATTTTATATTTAATCCATATTCATCAACAAAATCTCTTATCAATTGTTCGTCTATATGGAACTTCTCTTTTAATTTTGCCAATCTATAAACATCTTCTAGTTTAGAAATTTTATATGTTTCTAAGAAATCCAATTGATTTACTAAATCAATAGTAAACTTTAAATCTCTAACCATCATTTTCTTTTTACCAGCAATATCATCTTTGTTAAATAAACCATAAAATATAATAGCATTATTTAAAGATTCAACTTCAATAGTTGTATCAACTATCATACCAGGGAACATTTGTTTCCACATATCATATTCAGTTAATAAATCAATATAATTCTGCATCATTTTAGAACTGTTTGCCTTTTGAGCATGTTCTAACATTTTATTCCATTCTTCGTGTATTCTTTCTTGTGATACATCATCTTTTGGTCCAATACCTCTTAATCTATTATCCTCTTTAATTGCATTAGAAGTTGTCTGATCAATATTACCACCAGTTCTAGCAGCAAATCTTAACACTCTTAAAATTCTTAATCTATCTTCATCAAATCTTTCTTTTGGATCACCAACAGCTCTTATAACATTATTTTTTAAATCATTAACACCACCAACTAAATCTACGATTTCTTTTTTGTTAATATCATAAAATAAAGCATTTATAGTTAAGTCTCTACGCTTAACATCATCGTTAATTGTAATATGACTACCAATTTCTACTTTTTGTTCATCACCTTTTACATCACGACCTTTTGCAATGTCTTTTCTATATGTGGCAATCTCATAACCTTTTGGTTCATCTTTTGTGTAAATTCTAAGAACACCAAAATTTTTACCTTGTTCATCAGAAACATTCCAACCTTTAAGTATTTGTTTTGTTTCTTCTGGTTGCGCATTTGTAACAATGTCAAAATCGTGTGGTTGTTTACCTTGTAGAAAATCTCTAACGGCACCACCGACAACAAAAAGGTCTTTACCAGCATTGTGAAACAATCTGGCTATTTGCTCAATATCTTTAGGTATTGGCATATAAGTTGGTATATTCTTTTCTAATATAAATCTTTTATATGTTTTCATCAATTTTAATGCAGTATACATTACAATGTTACTATTTATAAAATTTTCAAAAGTTTTCATACTATTTATATTTTTGTCCATCGACTATAACATAATCGATATCCTCATACTCGATAATTTCAAGCTCAAATGTTTTTTCATTTGTTGCTAAAACCGCAGCAGGATTATAATATGGTCGTGGTCTTAAAAATAAGATTCTACCATCTTTTGTGTAAATTACAAATTGATTTTTAAAACTTTGAATCAATTTGTCAAATCTTTTGTATGTCATAACAATTTATTATTTTTTAAGATATAGTTTTGAATTAGGTCTACACTTTTGTTTATAAATTTTCTATATTTTTTTCATTTTCACTTTTTATTTTTAAATATTCTTCAAAATTATATATTTTGTTTTCACCATAAATTGCTTGTCTATACATTAATGGTGTATTTTTCTTGAATTTTTTTCTAAATAAATTATCACCACTTTTTTGACTATCTTCTAAGAAAGTAATACCAAGTTCTTTTAAAGGTATTGTTCTTGTAACTTTAACTTTATGTTTATATTCGTCTGTAATGATATATATATAATTACCAGTATCATATGACCAATCCGATAAATCATAATCTGCTTTTTCTATTTCTGTAACAATGTGTTGTATTAATTCAACATTATTTATAAGTGATACCCAAGTAGATAAAATTTTAATATCATATGGTTCCGTGTTTCCATTATGTGATGTTCTAAACCATAATCTACCTAGAAATAATTCATCGTATAAATAATTACCACCATTTTGAACTAGAAAAGGACAGTTTGAAAAATGACTTTCAGACCAATAACCAATCCATAATTCTCCTAAATCTTCTGGTTTTAATTTATATTTTGCTACTTTATCATTTTTAATAATAAATGCAAAAGGTTTTGCAACATCTTTATCATCATAAGATGAATATGTTGTATTTTTTCTATCTGGATCTAAAGTAGTTATATTATCAGGCGATTCAAATAATTTTTCAATATATTGATTTATTACTTTTTCTTTTATCATTTTAGCATGTTCTAATATTTCTTCTTCTGACTTTTCTTCGTGTTCATCTATATTACATAAATAATTAAATCTTAATTTAAAACCATTATATTCTGTAACAGATTGAACATCAGTTTCACATTTTACATCAAATACTATTTCATCACCTTCAATTCTTATATCTTCCACAGCATCATTTGTTGAATGTTGTTGTTTTAATTCATGGAGGGTTTCTACCAACTTAGGATCATAATTTTCATATTTACTCCATATACCTTTTTTATCATTCAATATATTTAGTTCGCCTTTGGCAATTTCTAATGCTTTCTTATATTCTTCATTTTCAGGATATTTATCAATTAACATTTGAATACTATCAATTATCATTTGTTGATTTTTTGCAGTTTTTATACCTTTACCAATTATAGTATAACTAAAACCATTTTTGATTTCTTTTGCTGTTAGATTAGGAAATTCACTAAATTCATTTAATTCTTCTTCAGTTGGAAGTCTATAAATAGTATATTGAAATATTGATGGTTTTGAAGTATCTATTTTTTCATCAGTCAAATTAACAATTCTTTTTAAATATTCTTTAGATTCTAGTTTTATTTCAAACCCATGTTCTTTTGCAACATTTTCTATTTTATCAAATGTTTCTTGATCTTCACTTGCGAGAAAGTATAGTTTATTATCCTTAATTTCAAAATTATGTCCATACCCAGAATCTTTTAATATATCTCGTAATTTATTTATTTCTTCACCTATACCTACATAGTATGACTCTTTTAAATTAAATCTATCAAAATTAATTTTTTCTATTTCAAACCTATGAAACTTATCTATTGGTAAATCATAAGCATCCATAAACCGATTTATTTTTGTCATTAATTCTATCAAATCACTTTTATAATTAATATCATTATAAGAACCTGCCCAAATTTGATAATGATTAAATAAATTATCCAATTTTCTTAAATATCTTTCTTCATCTTTAATTCTAGGATAATTATCATATGCTGCAAATCTCAATTTTCGATAAAGATCGATAATACCTAATTGTTTAACCACAGGATTTTCTAATGATTCTTTAACGTGTTTCCATTCATCAGCCAATCTATCAATTTCTTCTTTTGAAATGTCTTGCAACTCACCCATATCTCTATCGGCTTTATTATGTGCGCTAACATATTCAAAAAAATCTTCATTATCATATTCTGGATGTTCTTCCACAAATTTAGAAATATAATCACAACCAAAATCACAATAGTTATTGGATTCAGTTAAATAATATTTTTCTATTTCTTTTAATTCATCTAACGAATAAGAATATAAGGATCTTGGTGCTAAAAAATCAGTTTTTAATTTTTCATTCCAGTGTTGTGATAATCTTTCAATTATATCTAATTTTTGATTCTCTTCTGAAAGTTCTGGCTTTTTATCAGCAAAATACATTACTCCCTGACTTTCATTTAATGAATCTATATTAAATCTTTTAAGTTTCATAAAAATGCTTTTAGTTTTATTTATATATTAAAAATGAATATGAATAAATAAAAAAAAGACTTCCAAAGAAGTCTTTTTAAGTATTTTTGAATTATTTTATTTAACAATATTCTATATACAAACAATTTTATTTATATTTAAATAAAATTTTACTTATAATTGGATTTCTTACAATATCATAACTATCAAATCTAACTATTCCAATTTCTTCAAAATCTTTAAATTTATCTAATGCGTCTTGTAAACCATTATGATTTTTAATATCCGATTGTTCCAAGTCACCAGAAATAATAAACTTACTATTAAAACCTATACGAGTTATCATAGTTTTCATCTGAAGTGCTGTGGTATTTTGTGCTTCTTCACAAATTAGAATTGAGTTATCAATATTAACACCTCTCAAAAAACCAATAGCTAAAGGTTCAATTATTCCTAATTCTATTAATTTTTTTCTATTTTGTTTTCCAATAACTTTATCAATTAGATAAAAAGTTGAAAATAAATAATAACCTAACTTCTCCATTAAATCGCCAGGCATAAATCCTAAATGCGAACCATCTAATTCTACATTTGGTGTCACTATGTAGATTTTCTGATAGTTATTTTCAGAATGTGCCAAAAGTTCAAGAGCTTTTGCAACAGATATGTAAGATTTACCAACACCTGCAGGACCGACTGCTATTGTGATTTCTTTTGTTCCAATACTTGTTAATAATTCTTTTTGTTTTTTATTTTTACCTCTAATTTGTAATTTTGTACCGTATAAAATTTCTGCTATTTGCTTATTGTTTAATGGTATATTTTTTTCTTGTCCGTTTTCTATAATGGTTATTAACTTCTTTTCAAAATTAATTGTTTCTTTTTTACCATTTCCATTATTGTTTCCGTTACTATTACCATTACCATTAGACTTTTTTTTAGCCATAAAATATATTTGTTTTTTATTATATATTTTCATATGTTTGAACCAATGAAAAATATGTAATAAAAACCCACCGAAGTGGGTTTTTTATTTATTAATCGTGAAAGTCAAGATAAATTTTTCTATCATCTTTTATGACTGAAACAACCTTAACTTTAACAGTATCACCTTTATTAAAGTCTTTTTTACCAGCCTTTTCAATATAGGTGTTTTGAATAAGACCTGTCGTTTCGTCATCAAGTGCAACCAATAAACCGAAAGGTTTTACCGACTTAATAACACCTTCTTTCACTTGACCTACTCTAATAGTATCCCATAAACTTTCACGTAGAATTTGTGTGAGAATTATTTTATCTCCTTTTAAAATATCTCTTATATAAAAATCTATAAGCATACCAGGTTTGATTTCTGAGATCCTTTCTTGCCAATCTGTGGCGACATTTACCTTATGAATCATACCTGTAAGACATTCATTGAATTCAACAAAAATTCCAAAATCTTTCGTACCGGTAACAGTACCAGTGTAAACTTTCTCAGGATTTTCCTTTTTTTGTTTTTTCAGTTTTTTGATTTCATCTGAAATTAAAGAATTTAGATACTTTTTACGAGATACAACATAAACGCCTTTTTCTTGTTGTAATGTTTCAAGCATTACATTAATATCTTGTCCAACTAATCCCTGTGATTGTTCAGGTGTAAGTTTATTAACACCTGCCAATGTATTTGGCATAAATGCTGTGATTAAAATGTTGTCCATTTCGATATCAAGCATGAAACCAGCAGGTATAATCTCTGATACGTGAGCAAGTAATGCTTTGTTTTCATTGTAATAATGACGTAATTTATTAGCAACATCTATTTTGATAAGTTCTGTAATAGAACCTTTAATTTCATAAGGATTATCTTTAATTGATGTAATCATCACATTAATTTCATCACCTAATTTAAGGTTTTGAACGATTTTTAAATCTGATGATTTTAAATCAACATAAATAGAATCCTTGTAATTAATGTCAATTACAATTTCTCTTTTTGAAATTTTGGAAATTAAACCTGTTATAACATCACCAACATTAATTTGTGGTAATTGTGGCATATCATGAAGTGCATCTAAAAACCGTTTGTAAGGTGGAGTAAAAGTTTTGTTGTATTTTCCACTTTGGTTAAATTTTAAAATTCCATACATTTCATTTTCTAAATTTACCCAAAAATTCTCATCAACTAATCCTTCTTTTTTTCTTAATGTTTTACTCATAAATTATTTTTTTTTAAGTTAATAAATTTGTTTAATTCTAAGTTTTTTATTCTTTATTTTTAAAAAAGTTTTATTTTAAATTTTACTTAATCTTTTATTTTATAATATATCTAACTTTTTCATATATTTATACTATTTTTTTAAATAAGTTTAAATAAAAAACCAGTGTTTTTAGACACTGGTTTATAAAATATTAATGTTATTTTTTAGATTAACTACTCATATTTCAAGTCAATAGTTTTGAAATAATTTTTTAGCATTTGAGCTTTTTCATATTCTTCTTGTAAAATGTAGTTATTCATTTTTTCAACTAATTCATCTTCAGAATCTAAGTATGAAAAGACATCATTTTTGGTTATATCTACTGAAATCTTTTTGGTCTTTTTATTATAAATGATTTCATAATGTAGTCTTTTTCTAATTTCTTTTACATCTAAATCTTTATCAAAGTCTTTAATTTTATTCAGATAATCTGATTCGGTTATTTCCATAACGAATTGTTCATTAAATGCTTTCTTTTTTGTTAAGAAATCTACTAAATCCTTTGAATTTTCAAATAAATTTACTAAATAAATTAAATTCTGTTTAAACTTTTTTGTCATAACTTTAACATTTATTTTTTGGAAATTAAATGCCATTATTATCAAGTTTACCAGGTTTGAAATTAATGGGTACATCAAAAATAGATTTACTTGTTTTGATGTCATCATCATCTAACTCCCAACGAATGTCAATAAAGTTGTATCTAAATGATACTGTAAAAGTTTTTTCAGCAATATCATACTGTTGATATCCAAGACGAATTTCGCTAATACTCTTTAAAAGAACCTCTTCAAATATAATAGTATATATTAAATTACCATCTTTGTCTATTATTTCTAATGTAAACATTGGTATTTGATTCTTATCATTATTCAAATAAAATTCCATTAAAATCTGAAGCATTATAAAATAATTTAACCAAGAATCTACAGAACGAAAAGTTATTTCTAATTCATTTGTAAATGTATCAAATACTGACTTTGAATCTTTCCAACCAACTATCTTACCTCTTCTTAATCTCTGTTCTTTGTTTTCAAATGAAGCACTTGGAAAAACAACTTCTTTTATAGTTGAGTTAATGTAATCAATTACAGAATCATAAGGAATAAAATTCTTATCCATTAACTTTTGAAATTGATCATATAACCAAGGTTCAATAAAATCTACGGGAAAATTAAATATAAATTGCGAATTTTGACTTGATATTCTCATTATTAATTAATTATATATTTGAATTTTTATTTCTACTATAAAATTAAAAATGAACTTTTATATTTATATATAAAATAAAACAAACTAAAAAAAAAAATATAATTTTATAAAAAAATAAATAGAAACTCTTTCTTGAATAAAAACTCGAAATTGAAATATCGAGTTTCATTATATGAACGTTTACATAAATTTAATTTTTTATGATTAATTATTTAGTTTATTGAATTTTGTATTTTATAATATTTACCAAAAAGGTTATTAAAATTATAATAGTGTATAGTAAGTATTGTAATAATGGAAAATTTATCAATATAGTTAAATTTTATTACTGATTAAATCTATTTTGTTGTTGATTTATTCTATCAGCAGTTGCACAATTAAAGCCTAAAACTCTATCCTTAATATTTTGTAAATTAACTGAACTAGTTCCAGTTGTATCAGCACCAACACAAAAAGGAATAGGTATAACTTCAGATACACTATTTTGTGTCTTTATATCTTCTATAATCGCAGGTGATACATTTAATAAGAAATAGAAATATGTTAAAGTACTTGAATTACCAGCAGGTTTTTTAAGATAAATATTAACAGCTAAACCTTTTAAATAATTTTCAAAAATTCCTACATTAGCGTCTGGTTTTAAGAATATAATTAAATTTGAGTTTGGAGAAGTCATAGATATTGCACCAAAATTTGATGTATTATTTATCATTTGTTGCAATTCTTGTGTTGTTAAACCAAGGTCTGAAAAATCACCGTAATCAAATCCAGTTGATTTTGCAGCAGTTGTATCAACAAATGTTACTTTCTCAAAATCAACCCACTTACCAGAATATAACATTGATCTAATACCAGTTTTATTTGAATTTATTGTTATATAAAAATTTTGATTTGATTTTGACATTTTTTTAAGAGTTATAACATCAGATTGTTCAATTCTAAAAACTATAACACCATTTTCAAAATCATTTTGATCAGTATCTTGCCATATTTCTTTTTCTAAAAATTCTGTATCAGTTTTAAAAGATAATGTTATTTTAGAATTTTCTGTTATTTTAGTCAAATCATACGGTGTTGCAGTTCCATTTGCATCAACAGAAGATGCAATATTAAATTTTACAACATTACCAAAAGGATTTATAATTATTTCTGTTAAACCCATTGGTTTGTATTCTGACGTAATAGAAGGACTTGAACTTACCAATATATTAAATCTATCTGAAATTACAGGATAGTTTACTTTTGTAATATCAATATCCGACACTTTATTTGAAGTTAAAATTTGTGTTTGACTTGGTGCTTTTAAATTGTATATCTTTGGTTTAAAAACATTATTCATATTTAATCGTGTCAAAGTCTTACCATACTTTAATACTTGTGTGGTTAAACTAATTGATGCAAATCTTTCAATTTGTGATTTATCAACTAAATCAATAACTCTCATTGTAACATCTATTGAAGCGGTTGTGTTTGTAAAACTTAAAACTGGACGATACCATAGTTTTTTTGTAAAGTTTTCCTCTACAACAAATGTTTGAGTGTGCATCAGTATATTTTCTTCAAATAAACTTACTTCGTATTCTAATTTAACCTTTCTACCTTTTGCTGTCAGTTCATCAATAAATTCATCCATACTTTCATTAGAACCACCATAAGAACCATATATTTCAAAATAATCTCCATCTTTCGCTTCAACAATATTTGCTGCTAAGTCCATATATTCAGGAACTTTGGCAATACTCTTTTTAAATAATTCAGATAAATAATAATATGTGTTACCTAATACAGTTTCTTTACTTACAACAAAAGCAAATTCAATAAATATCGGTGATTCTTGACTGATACCAACACCTTTTGTCAAGTTATAGTTTATGCTATTTGTAGTTGGTAAATTTGTACCAACACTTGATGTTCTTTGTTTAGAAACCGCATCAATAGATGGGATATCATATGTTATATATTTACCCCAACTTTGTTCATCATAAAAGAATTCTTTATTTAATACCAAAATACTATCGGCACCAATTTCAGTATCATTGTATAAAAATGAACTAAACTCCACTATATTTTTATTATTATAATCATAGGAATATATTTTAATCCAAAGACCAATATATCCATTGTCTGAGAAAGAATAAGTTGTAGGTAGATGTAATCTCAATTTATCAAATTGTACATATGGTGTAGTATAATTTTCTAATTTAAGATAGTTATATTTAGTAGTATCAATTTTTGCGTATTTTTTAATAATTGGATCTATTGCAAATATAGTATTATTAATATTATTTAACCCAGATTTAGACATATAACCTCTTTTATTAGAGATTAAGTCTGTCACAACTTGATAATCATCTGTTTTTAGATTGTCTGAATCATAAATCCATTCTAATAATACATTCTGATGTATTTTTATAAATTTTGATGATGTTGCCATTTTAATATATTAGATTTTACTGTATATATTAAACCAATGCAACTGAAATTAATTTTTAATTTTGATTTTAGAATTTGAGCTTGATTTTGAATCTTTTAATACACCATCATATACTATTGTTGACATGTTATTAGAATATAAGTATAATTCTTCTGATTTGATATATACAGAACTACTATCGTATGAGTTTATTGTTGAAACTCCACAATTTGCCGATGAATTGTCAAATGATGTAAAATCATAAATATTTAAAAATAAATATTGTATTGTACCATACAATACAAATTCAACATCATCTTTTATTGTGATATTTATTTTAAAACATTTTAAACCAGCCAATATATATGATGAGTTAGAACATTTTATATTTATTGTATCTATCTCACCTGATATAAATAAATTTCCATCACCTTTGATGTCAAGATTAAATGTTTGTGATGTAACAAATATAGTAGCATTGACTTTTTCAGTAAAATCAAGTTTCAAACTTTCTAAAAATAAATTGGTTGGTGTTTTAATAGTAACATTACCACTTGCCTTTATAGATTTAAGATTTCTCACAACCAAATAAACTTCAACTGGTTTACTACTTTCTTTCGTATTTTCTAAAAAATAAACACCATCCCTGTAGTCTGTTTTTATGCTTTTTGTCAACCATATAGGTGCATGTATATACATATCATCTGAATCACCTTGAAATATAGATATTTCAAAATTTCCTTTGATAACCAAATCTGTTATAGTATTGCCTTGACAATAAGATAAAAAACTATAAAGAATTAATAATATAGTAAATAAGTATTTCATGGAGATTTTCTCTGTTTTCAATTATTTCAAAAACCCAAATTTAAAATACAAAATTCAATAAACTAAATAATTAATCATAAAAAGTATAATTTAGAACTAAACTTTTATGACTTGAATTTTGCCTGAAAACATTTAATTCTGTTTGAAAGTCTTCTTACTTTTCGACTTTTTCGCCTTTCTCGGCTTTTTTCTTCTTTTGTTCTTCACGCCATCTTTTTAGTCCAGCACCTTTTTCTTCTTTTACTTCTTTGCCAAATTCATCAAACTTTTTAATTTTTTCTTTCTTTTCCTTTTTAGGACCTAGTGCTGGTCTTTCTTTCTTTATATTTTTTTCTTTACCATCAGGATCTTTTGCCTTATCACCTATAAAATAGAATGCTGCAGAATATTTATCGGCACCAGTGCCAATCCAGAATGATTCACTTTCAACTTTTTCTTTCTTTGATAGAGGTTCATGAGTAATATCATCAATCACATCTCTACAGATTTTCGAAATATCTTTTTCATCTTTGAATTTATTTTCAATTTTCTTAATCATATCAGCTCTTGATAACTTATTTTTTGTAAGTTCATCTTTAAGAAAATCTAATATCTTTTTTTCTAATTCAACCTTTTCAGATTTCTTAGCAGCTTCGTTAAGGTCAAAATTATTAAATCTTGCTAGTTTCATTTTAATTCTTATTATTTTTTTTAATTATATATTAATTTTTAAGTTTATTTTTTTTGGTGAAGTATAAAGTGGTATCCATTCCGAACCATATCCTTTTATTCCATTCCAACCTTCTTTTTTCCAATTCGTTAATTCTTTAAGTATGTGGAAAAGTTCTAATTCTATATTTAGTGAAAATATTGTACCAGGAATTTTTATATCATCTTCATCATATAAAGATTGCAATTCATTTAATACTTCATTCAAATCATATTCACCATACAACATTAATGTTGAAGGATTAACTTTTAATCCTTCATTTAATTTAATTTCATTAAATTTTTGTATTTTCATAATTTTTGTTTATTTTTTTTTAACTTATCTAATCATTTATTATTTATATATAAAAATTCTCAAACAAAATAATAAATTTGAAGTAAAAAGTTAAAATCTTATTGATAATATATGACAAATAAAACGATTGAACAACGTTATAAAAAATTATCACAAAGAGAACATGTTTTACAAAGACCAGAAACTTATATAGGTTCTATAAATACAGAATTAAAAAAATCATTTATTATAGATGATATTGAAAATGTTGATAATATAAAAATAATTAATAAAATAGTTAAATATAATCCTGGTTTCATAAAAATATTTGATGAAATTGTTACAAATGCATCAGATCATTATATTAGAACAGGAAAAGTAAAATATATTAAAATAAATATTTATACAGATCACATTGTTGTTGAAAATGATGGTCCTGGTGTACCTGTTGAAATACACAAAGAACATAAAATTTATATACCAGAAATGATTTTTGGTAATTTATTAGCTGGTGAAAATTTTGATGATATTGAAGATAGAGTTGTTGGTGGTCGTAATGGTATTGGTGCTAAAGCAACAAATATATTTTCAAAACGATTTATTGTTGAAACATCTGATGGTAAAAATAATTATTATCAAGAATTTTCTGATAATTTAAATGTTATAAAAAAACCACAAATATCAAAATCATCTAAAAATTATACAAGAATTACATATTATCCTGATTTTGAAAAATTTGGATTAGAATCTATTACACCAGAATTAGAACAAATTCTAATGAAAAGGGTAGTGGATATTTCAGTATATTGTCCTAAAGTTAAAGTTTATTATAATGATAAACTGATACCTATGAAAACATTTAAAGACTACATGAAAATGTATCTTACCCCAGAAATGGAAATGTTTTATGAAAGATTAAATAATGATTGGGAAGTTGGTATATCTTTATCATCAGATGATATGTTTCAGCAAGTATCAATGGTTAATGGTATATCAACTATTAATGGTGGTTCTCATGTTAATTATATTACAAATCAAATAGTTTCAAAACTAATAGAAACACTTGAAAAAAAGAATAAAAAAATTAAAATAAAATCAAATGATGTTAAAAATAAATTATTTATATTTTTAAATAGTAAAGTTATAAATCCTACATTTGATTCTCAAACAAAAGAAACATTAACAAATAAATTAACACAAAAAGATATAGGTAATGTAAATGTTTCTGATAAACTTATTAAACAACTTGCACAATCCAATATAGTTGAAGATATTTTAAATTATATTCAATTAAAAGAAAATGCAGAACTAAAGAAACTTAATAAAGGTAAAATTTCAAAAGTAAAAATAAAAAAACTTGATGATGCAAATTTTGCTGGTACATCTCAATCTGAAAAATGTATGTTATTTTTAGCAGAAGGTGATTCTGCTGCAGGTACAGTTCTTACAGGTTTTGCTTCAACAGGTAGAGATTATTTTGGTTGTTTTCCATTAAAAGGTAAACCATTAAATGTTAGAGATATACCTTTAAGTAAAATTACAAGTAAAGATTCAAAAGAAGGTGAAGAAATAAGGTATATTGTTGATGCTCTTGGATTAGAATTTGGTAAAAAATATACAAGCACGAAAGAATTAAGATATGGAAAACTTGTAATTATGTCTGATGCAGATAATGATGGTAGTCATATTAAAGGTCTTATTATTAATATGTTTGAAACATTTTGGAAAGAATTATTAGAATTAGATTTTCTTTATGAGTTTGTTACACCTATTGTAAAAATTGAGAAAGGAAAACAATCTAAATTCTTTTATAAGTTGGATGAATATGAGAAATGGAAAAAAACAAAACAGAGTGATTGGTTTGTAACATATTATAAAGGTCTTGGTACTATTGAACCAAATGAAGCAAAATATTTTTTTAAAAATATTAATAAACACCTTATTAAATTTCATTACGATAAACCAGAAGAAACAAAAGAAATTATTGATTTAGTATTTAGGAAGAAAAGATCAGATGATAGAAAAAATTGGTTATTAAACTATAAACCTGGTCTTAAAATTGATAAGTTTGTTGATAAAACAACTTTTGTATCTTTCTTTAACAAAGAGTTTATTGAATTTTCAATGGCTGATAATATTCGTTCCATTCCATCTGTTGTTGATGGTTTAAAACCTTCACAAAGAAAGGTTCTTTATACAATGCTAAAAAACAATTATAAAAATAAAATAAAAGTATCAAACCTTTCTGGTGCTGTAATGGAAAAATCTTCTTATCATCATGGGCCTCAATCACTTGAAGATACTATTATAAAAATGGCTCAAAATATCGTAGGTACAAATAATATAAATCTTTTACAACCATTAGGAAATTTTGGTACTAGATTAAAAGGTGGTAGTGATGCTGCAAGCTCAAGGTATATTTTTACAATACTTTCCGATATAACAAGAAATATTTTTATAGATAAAGATGATAATATATTGAATTATTTAGAAGATGATGGTTTTCCAATTGAACCACAATGGTACATACCAATAATACCAATGGTATTGGTTAATGGTGCGGAAGGTATTGGTACTGGTTGGTCAACAAAAATACCAAATTATGATCCTAATGATATAATTAAATATTTAGTTTTAAAAATAAAAGATAAAGAGACTGAACAACTTTATCCTAAATATAAAGGTTTTAAAGGTAAAATAATATTTGACGCTGATAATAATAGATATATTACAAGAGGTATTATTAATAAAATTAATATGAGTACATTAAATATTAGCGAATTACCTATTGGTATGTGGAATGATAAATATTATGAAATCTTGGATAAATTAATAGAAGATAAGGTTATAAAAGATTATACTAAAAATGATACAGATATAAAAGTCGATATAACTATCAATATCGCAAGAGAAACACTTAAAAAAATTGAAGATGATAATAGTTTAATGGATGTTTTTAAATTAGAAACATATATTAATTTATCAAATATGCACTTATTCAATAAAGATGGTCAGATACATAAATATGAAAGTATTGACGAAATCATAAATGAATTTATTGAAGTAAGATTAGAATATTATCAAAAAAGAAAAGATTATATACTATCTCAATTAGAAAAAGATAGAAAAATATTATTCAATAAAATGAAATTTATCAATGAAATATTAAAAGGAACTATTGAATTAAATAATAAGAAAAAAGATGAGATTGAAAAAAAGATGGAAGAACTTGAAATATCTAAAATAGATAATTCATATTCTTATTTATTGAATATGTCATTAATTTCTTTAACAACAGAAAAATTATCTGAATTGAAAAAAATTTACACAGAAAAAAAGGAAGAAATTGAAACATTAACAAAAACTTCTATTAAACAATTATGGTTGAAAGATTTGAATGATTTGTATAATAAGTTGCAGATGATTTAAAAATAATATAATAAGTTATATTTTAATATGAAACTTTTAAACAAATATTTTTACTTATTATATTTAATAATAAAAATTAGTAAATAATAATGATTATAGGGATTAGTGGAAAAATTTGTAGTGGTAAAACAGAGGTAGCAAAATATATTCAAAAAACATTTCCTAAACATAACTTTCAAATAAGATCCTTTGGATATGACGTTAAATTTATAGCATCTTATATAACAGGTATTGATATAAACTTAATACAATCAAGAGAAATTAAATCAAAATATTTACCAGAATGGGGTATGACACTTGGTGAAATGTACCAAAAGATAGGAACAGATTGTATGAGAATAGGATTACATCCTGATACTTGGGTTTTTTCTTTAATGTCAAAATACACACTAAACCAAAATTGGGTTATAGATGATGTTAGGTTTAGGAATGAAGCAGATGCAATTAAACAAGCTGGCGGTCTTATGATTAGACTTGAAGGAGATCCACTCAATATAAGAAATAAAGACCCAAGAGATATGAATCATGTATCTGAAACAGCATTAGATAATTATGAAAAATTTGACATTATATATAATAATGTACCACCTATTGAAAGTATAGATAATTTGATTAAATTATTGAAAATCTAATATATACTATATTTATTATTAAGCCAATCACTTATTTT
The DNA here is from genome assembly GCA_013177855.1 of Ignavibacteria bacterium. Classification (NCBI taxonomy): domain Bacteria; kingdom Pseudomonadati; phylum Ignavibacteriota; class Ignavibacteria; species Ignavibacteria bacterium. The sequence continues at coordinate 156,900 of JABLYA010000006.1, read as the reverse complement.
ATAAATAGTATTCAAATCTAAATAATCATTAAATACCATAAACTCAGTTATATAACCAAATAAACCATAAGAACCATTATATCTTGAACCTAAATTCAGATTATCTAATTTATTTAAATTACCAGGATTATTTGTTGATACGTTAGATAATAATGCAATAGATTTATTTATAATTAGTCTATGTCCATAATGTGTACCATCATATTGATGTACTATGATTTTCCATGAATTACCTGATGTCAACCAATTACTTGTATAATTTTTAGAAGTTGTTAATAATGTTGAACCTGAAAAAGTTGTTTTTATAGCATTTGTATTACCATTAAGATAAAAACCAGTGTTTGTTGTTGCATCATTACTAAATTCATAAATATAATTATTATTTAATGCACTTACAACAGTAAATGTTGTATAATAATTTAAATAAAGTGGTATGTTTAAACATTGTGAACCCTGAAAAAATAAAGCAGGATAACCATTTTTAATATTATCTACTACTGATGGTTTTCTAATATCGATTATTTGTATAGCATTGTTTAGGTTACCGCTATTATCACGCCACATGTGAATACGACCGTTTGATTGATTGATATTTTTATTACTTGCATCAGACCAAAAAATCATATTAGACAATCTACCAGGATTCCAAGGTGTTTGAAAGACTTTATTGTTATAAGAAAATATATTATTATTATAAGAAAATATAGGCATTTTTTATTTTGGTATATTTTTGTTATCTTTGTATTATATATTAAAAACTAAAAGTGTAATATACTATATAAAAAGTTGAAAAATTTTTTTTATTATTATAAAATTATTTAACTTTGTAATTTAAATAGAAATCTAAAAATTATGGATAACAAACAACTCAAAAAGATTGTTGATGAACACTTTGGAGCTAAACCATTGGCTAATATTGAATTGAGACCTCTTATTCAACGTGAAGATATTCATAAATCACTTTCAAGTTGTATTATTGAAATGATTACATCATATAACTTGCCTTATTATGGTGAGTTTTGTCAGTTTATTAATTTCTTTGAAGCTAAGATTGGTACTTGTGGTGTTAATGTTGGACCTAATGGTATGAATTTTTATTGGGATAGAGAGTGGATTGAGTCACTTACTCGTAAAGAAATTATATTTACTATTGTTCATGAAGTATTTCACTTATTATTTGACCATCAAAAACGTGGTGTTGGTTATGATAAAAAGATTGCCAACCTTGCAGCTGATATGATTATCAATTCTATTATCCATGGTGATCTTATGATTGGTGAAGGTCTTACAAAAATGATTGAAATTCCAAAAGATAAATACGGAAATAATACCGTTGTTTTCCTTCCAAAAAATTACAAAGGTGAACCTCTTTTTGAAGAAGTTTATCATTGGTTGAATAAAGAATTCAATAATTGGAGAAATAAAAATTCTCATAAACTTCAAGGTAAGAAACAAATTAGCTTTGATAAAGACGGTAATGTAACTATTGATGGTAAGAAATATTGTGGTAAGTGCGGTCAGGAAATGAAAGATGATAAATGTCAGAATGGTCAGAATGGTCAGAATGGTCAGAATGGTCAGAATGGTCAGAATGGTCAACAAAAACAGAATGGTCATTCAGGACAGGATCAGAATCAGCAACCACAGAGTGGTCAGTCTGGAAACCAAGATGGAAATGGTGATGGTGATGGAAATGGTAATGGTAATACTTGTCCGCAATGTGGTCAGCAAAAACCTCAGGGTGGAAAATCTCAGCAAGGTCAAGGACAACCTCAGGATGGTGATTGTGAAGGTGAAGGCGAAGGTGAAGGTAACGGTAATGGTAATCCTACTGAAGGTTACGGTAAAAATGGTAAATCTGGTGACAAAGGACAGAATGATGTTGATATGTACCCTATTGAAAAATTTTTTGAAAATATTGAAGCAAACAAGGGTCAGTCATTTGACATTCACTTTGATGATGATGTTCCTGAAGCAGCAAAAAAACAGTTTATTGAATCAACCATGGAAAAACTTAAAAACCGTGGTCTTGTCGGTGGTAACATTGAAAAGATTCTTAACAAACTTAGAAAATCTGAAAAGGACTATCTGAAAGAAATTAAAAGAAATCTATCAAATGATATATTTGGTAATAAAAAACAGAAATCTATTACTAAACCTAACCGTAGAGGTATCTGGGGTATTAAAGGACATAGAAAATTCAAGACTCGTATCAACTGTATTCTTGATACATCAGGTTCTATGGATGGTGAATTTGAAAGAGTTCTATCATATATCTTCCAAAATGATATTGAAATAAATCTTATTCAGTGTGACACTGAAGTAAAAAACTTTATTCATATCAAGCATAAGAATGAACTTGAAAAGATGCCTATTAAAGGTCTTGGTGGTACAACTCTTACACCAGGTTTGCAATATATAGCTACAAACAAAGAATTGAACAAGTATAATACTGTTATTCTTACTGACGGTTATACAGATGCTCTTGATATTACTGGTGTAAAAGGTAATGTTCTTGTACTTTCAACAAGCACAAAATGTCCTACTGTTCAGAATAGTAAGAAACTGAAACAGATTATTATTGATAAAGGAAAAAAATAATGTATAACTTTTTATTAAAATATTTTTATTCTTGGTATATCCTGCCAATCGTATTACTTCACGAAGGATGTCATATATTGGCTGGATATTTCCTTGGATTTAAGATACTTGATAAGAAATTATACAAACAAACTAACCCACCAATATTTAACAGTTATGTTAGTTTCAAATTTAGAAAATATGATTGGAAATGGAATGTAGTATTGTATTCGCCTATATTACTAACATTACCAATTATATTTTTCTTTTTACACCCTATTTTAATGTATATTGGTATTTACTTTTTAAGTACCATTATGTATTTTGATAAAAGATTTATTTGTATTTTTTTACCAAGTAAACCTGATATGATATATAAAAGAAAAATAGAATACTACTCATACCTTGTAGAAAATAGTTCAGAAAATGAATTTAATTATTTTTTTAAAAGAAATAAATTGAATGAACTTGTATTAAATAAACACCTTTTAAATGAAAATGAATTTTTTTTTCAAAAAAAGTTAAACAACAACAAAAATAAAACATATAAATGTAAACCATTTAAAAAATAAAGTTTATGACAATGATTGAAACATTAAAAACTGTAGAAATCGAAAAACTTTCCAAAGAAGAAGTTTTAGAACACATAAAAAATGTTCTTACTCTTGATGAAAAAGAGATTATAGAATACTTAAAATATGCTATTGATAATCAGTACAAAGAAGAAGATGAAAACTCAGAAATAGTTGAATTTTTCTTCAAAACAGAAGAATTTAAACCATATTATAATATAATTCTTAATGCAGAAAATGAAAAATAATTGTTTAGATATTAAATTTCTATCATACTTAAAACAAAGCGATTTTACACTTATTATTTCTAGTTTTAAGGACTCGAAAATTGGGCAATTCTATCATTATTTGATGTGCAACTCGCATATCATTTATGAAAGTGAGGAACATAAAATATTAAACATTCTGGAAAATTGTAAAAACCAGAATGTTTTTATTTATAAACCGATAAATCAATGGATTTTTAGATATACCTAAATATACTAATGGTGAAAGTATGATGATAAAATCAAAACACTATTCGTCTCTCATTCGTAAAATAAGAAATTTTACATTTGATAATGGTGTTAAAATAGTAATAAAATCAGAATCATATAAATCATCCTTGAGTGGTTCTTATACATCAATTGTAGGCAATTCAAGTCCTATTTATAGTGCAGACCTTGTTCTTAAATATGATAATGGTACATTCTTAATAACAAAGAATAGATTTGGTGACAATAATATTTTTATAAATATTAAAGAACTAAATTTCTTATATAGAGAAGAAAAATTAAAAAGAATATTAAAATAATTTTTTAATTCAAAAATAGATGATACTTTTGTATTCTTAAATGTAATTAAAAAAAATAAATTATGTTTTTATTATTACTTAAATGGGATTGGAGTATGATATGGGTGTTAATTAAATATAAACTTATATGGGGATGAAAATTTCTTTTACTTGCACAAAGGCTATTGATAGGGAGGAATATTTAATTCAGTTCTTTGCAGAATAAATTTTATTACCTATAACACTTACAAATATATTTATAAAAATATTTTTTATTTCATAAATTGTTTCTAATTTTGTAAAAGAAATTAATAAAATAATTCAGTTATGAATAAAACAAAAGATTTAACTCAAAACATAAATGTGATGAAAAATACAAAGAAAACTGAAAAATCATTTAAGGAGAAACTTGAATCTGGATTTATTAATATTAATACTGGTTTTGATATATCAGAATTGAATGAGAAGGAAATTAAGTATTTTCGTATGATGCTTCCTAAATCTGGTGTGCTTTTCTTAACATCAGCACCAGGTCTTGCTAAGTCCGCTATTATGCGGTCTATAGCAAAAAAGATTAAGAAAGTTGAAATTGTTAGGAAACCTAACGGTGAAATCGATGTAGATAAAAGTGGTAAAGTTGTCGCTTCATCAATGTTCTATATCGATCTTCGTCTTGCTATGCTTGATGAAACTGACGTTGGACTTTTCCCTGACAAGAAAGAAATGAAGATTACTGAAAATGGAGAAGAAGTTCTTAAAGCTTTCCTTGACCATATTGTTCCAAAGTGGGCATATCTTAGTAATAATCCACCTGCTAAGAAAGATAAAACTGACAAACTTCCTTACGCTGGAACCATTATTCACTTTGAAGAATTGAACCGTGCACCTCTTGCAGTTCGTAATGCTGCTCTTCAGATTCTTCTTGAAAGATGTATTGGATTTGAATTTGAATTCAATGATAATGTTTTTATGGTATCCACTGGTAACCTCGGTGAAGAAGACGGTACAGACGTTGAAGAATTCGATGCTGCTCTTAATGGTCGTCTTATTCATATTGAACACACTCTTACTCTTGAAGAGTGGATTAATTACTATGCCAATGAACATATTAACAATATCATTGTAAGATTCTTGACTGCTCACCCTGACATGTATTATATTGGTAAAAAATCCCATGATGAAAAAGACAAGTCCTACGCTTCTCCAAGAACTTGGACATTCCTTAGCGATTACATCACTGAAAACTACGGATTTAACGCAAATCCTCAGTTGTGGATCAATGATATTCCTAATATCGGACACGGTTACATCGGTGCCGCTTGTAACACCAAATTTATGCGTTATGTACGTGACGTCCTTAAAATTTCTATTAAGGATATTATCAACAGATATGCTCAACTTCAGGCCGAAGGCGTTCAGTTCACTAGAGATAAGAAATCTGAATTACTGGGTGACCTTAGGACTCAGGACTTCTCAAAATTCAAACCTGAACAAATTGAAAACGTTAAATTGTTTATGCTTGACTTATCAGAAGATGAAATCTCTGCATTCTTAATCAAGTTAATTGATGAAGATTATGATTATGAAGAAGATGAAACACTGGATGAAAAGAAGAATAACTTTATTTTGACCTTCCTTAGAGATAAGAGATTCAAAAAATATAACCAAGTTATGCTTAACTATGTTAAGACTAATAATGATGACAAAGACAACAATGAATGGTAAACATCCAAAATGAATCTAACCTTTATATAGCAAAATATCTTAGTTTTAAAAATAACAACAATTTGTGGCGAATTAAATCAAACAGGCAATAATAATATTGTCTGTTTTTTTTATATTATATACGAAAGAAATTTGAATAAAAATAAATAAAAAATCTTTATTTGGACCAAATTGGTTCAATATATAAAAATAAAAATATATAAAATATGAAAAATAAAGATATTTTAACTTTTAGAGAAGCATTAAATGAAGTAGATTACATTAGAAATAAAACATTTGCGTATGCTGTTTTTCGTAATAAAGATATTCTTGATAAAGAAATTGAAACTATTAATAAATTAAAAAGAGAGCCACATCCTGATTATATTAATTTTGAAAACGAAAGAACTCTTTTGTGTAGAACACATTGTGAGAAAGATGAAAATGGAAATCCTCAACTTCAATATAATCCTGATGGAACACAATCATTTAAGATCATTGATATGGCTAAATTTAATGATGAATACCAAATTTTAGCAAAGAAATACGAAGATGTATTAAAAGATATGCAAGATGCTAAAAAAGATTTTGATGAATTTATGGAAAAAGAATCGGATGTAGAACTTAAAAAAGTTCGTCTTGAAGATTTACCAGATGATATTAGTGCTAATTTCTTAGAAAAAATCAAATTCATGTTAGAGTAATAAATATTTTTAGTAATTTTCAAAACATACTTATCATCAGAAAATATCTGTTAAAAATAATTTTTTAACAGATATTTTTTTTAATTAAAATTAAAAATATATAAGATGTTAAAAACTTAAAAGCAATTTATTGATAAAATATAAACTAAAAAATTTTTTGAATTTACTAAAAATTAAAAGCAACCAACAGTTTTTAATTACGTCTTTAAAAATGATATGAAATATTTATTTTATTTACTACTCTTTTTCACAATAGGCAGTCTCTGTGCTCAGATCAAGAGTATAGACACAACCAAGATTAAAACGATGAAGCTTGTAAAAAACAAGCAAGAGTTTAAGGAACATTTCAAGGACTCGAATTCGTATCTTATTTTACAACCTTCTACTGCTTTCCCTCAAACCGACGTTTGGATTTCGCCGCCAAAAAATTTTAAAGCGGTTGAAAATATTCGTGGTTTTATACATTTGGCAACTACTACATCCATTACATGTACCGAAATTAAGGGGTATCACTACAGTCAACTTTCAGATCAACTGACTTCTGAATATATAGCAAACCAAAATGCAGTTCTTAATTCAACCGAAGACATTGTAACTGATAACGGCATGACAGGAAAACTTTTAATTATTTCGTTTATTATTCCGGCAAAAGATTCTTTACACAAAGATATTCCTTTTGAGCGATTGATGCTCTTTACCGGCAATTTGGAGACAACTGTTTGGATAAATGCAACCTATCCCCAGTCGGTTAAGCATTTTGTATCCAAAATTGTTCGTAAAAGTTTATTGTCTGTTAAACTAAATAATTCCAACAAACAATGAAAATAAAAACAGCCATATTATCTTTAGTTTTGTTTTTCATATTAACAACATCACTACGGTTAAAATCTCAAACTTATACGATAAGCCACGATATACCTTGGCATACCGAAAACCAAAACATGTGGGGACCCAATGGAACTCCTTTTAATCTAAATTTTAATTACGAACTCTTTCACATTGAATTTGACACAACTATTTCTATTGGTTATATGGAAGAAATTTTAGGAGAACAAGTAGGAGCGATGTTTAACATCAATACCCATATGCTTTTAGGTTCAACTTTTGACATGCATGGATGGACAACAGGCTGGATAGATGTTGATTATCCGGTTCGTGTAAATTACGAAATTCCTAATAATTACACATTTAATCCGGGCGAAGTGGTTACCATTCATACCGATTATGAAGTTCTTCCTGGATGGGATCTGTATAGCCATTTCCCTCAAGCAGGAGTTATTTCACTCGATTTAGATTATGGTTTTGGTTTGGATATTAACGCTGATGTTTGCTTGTTTGGTTGTGACAATATTCAAATTGTAGATGTTAATATGCCTGATGATTCCATTGCTATTTTTTATCTTAATGGACAAACAGGTGAGGTAGCATATCCTTGTGTAGATCCAAATAGCTTGTTTGGATTTACAATTTGCCATGATGATATATTACCCATTACTTTTAATAATCTTTTTGGTATTGGTTTGAGTGGTTGGATAACTTTACCTTATATCGAAACTACTGACTGGTTAGACGATAGCGACCCATGTCACCAAATATTGGGTGCAAATGGTGATAGTGCATATGCAGGTATAGATTTAGATATTATTCAATTTTTACATTTTTTGGCCGGCTTTATCCCACCACCACAAGGTCCTGCCATTCAACAATTCTTAGATATGCTTCATGGCACATATAATTTTAGTATTATTTCAGTAGAATATAATTTGCTTTCGGCTCATTTAGGTATGAGTAATACATTGCAACAAGATTTAACTTTCACACCGACTGTTTATTCAATATTTACTTTTCCTACTCCTGTTGAGTATTGGATAACTGATCCTCACAATGGCGACCAAGTGGTCAATCAGGGGGTGTCGGATAGTATCTCGTTCCCAACATGTATGGATTTTAAGTATCGATATCCATGTTACAACTGGCCCCAAATGCCAATTGGTATGGCAGCACATTTAGGAAACGATTTTAACAACCACGTTTGGGACAGCATTGCTTTTAATTTCATTGTTCAAGCGTTAGAATTTACAATAACGATAGACCTGCCCTTTAAATCGGCCATCGTTGTTCCCGAGTTTTGCATTCCTCTTCCAGATAGTTCTCAAACCGAAAACACAAATAATGAAGTATGCTCTCCTGCTATTACTGGTGAAGAACTTAGCCAATTGAAGCAATTAAGTGAAAACGGAAATACAGGAACTTACGATGATGGTAACAATGGAACAGATCCTCATATTTTAGATTGGTCATTTCATATAGGACCGTTAATTGACATAAACTTACCTTTAGGTTATATACCTCTAACTTGGTATGACAACACTTGGGAATTAGCCGGATTTCAAGATACTACATTCCAAGGCATTGTAATGATACCAAATCCAGAATTTGAACTTGTTTCTATTACTCACAGCGACAACGTATGTGCTGGTGACAGTATTGGTACTATTACAGTTACGGTGGCCAATGGAACCTTGCCATATATTTATACATGGTCAAACGGAGTTGTTGACACAACCAATGCTACTTCTGACAGCATTACCGGCTTATTAAGCGGAACATATAGCGTAACTGTAAGTGATATAAACGGTTGTACTCATACCGCATCGGCTACCATAATTGAAACCAATCCACCTATTTTTATGCAATTGATTCCGGTAAATGTATTATGCCATGGTGATAGTACAGGTATAATATATTCACAAGTTACAGGCGGAACACCGCCATATACATATCAGTGGACTCCATTGGGAGGTAATGGACCCAATGCTACCAATTTACCCGCCGGAATCTATACGCTATCTATAACGGATGCTGTTGGTTGTCCTAAAGTGGACAGTACTACGATAACAGAACCGGCAACATCTCTTTCGGTTGTGCTCGATTCGTTAGAACATGTATTATGTTATGGCGGGAATAATGGTTTTTTAGCAATTACAGCAAGTGGAGGAACGCCTCCATATAGTTATATTTGGTCAAATGGCTCAACTAATGAAGATATATCTAATTTATATGCTAATACATATACTGTAACGGTTTCTGATGCTCATCATTGTACAATTACACTATCAGAAACAATTAATCAACCTACATTACTATCAGGTGTTATCATACCAACTCATGTAACCTGTTATGGATTATTAAACGGAAGTGCAAATTTAATTGTTGCAGGTGGCACACCTCCATATCAATATTTATGGAGTACAGGTGATACGACTGAAGATATTGCTAATTTACCAACAGGAACGTATTCGGTAACGATAACAGATAGTCATCTGTGTACGGCAAGTGCTGAAGTCTTTATACAACAACCTTTTGCTCCGTTGTCGGCCACATATGAAACAACTGATGTTTTGTGTCATGGATACTCAACCGGTGCTATAAATCTTTCGCCAACTGGTGGTACACCTGCATATAGTTATCAGTGGAGTAGCGGACAAACAACGCAAGATTTGAATAATATTCCTGCTGGTAGCTATTTTGTTACTATAACTGACTTTAACGGTTGTACAGAGACGTATTCTATAACAATTAATGAGCCTCCAACCTATGTAAGCACACAACTTCAAGTAACGGATGTGCGTTGTCATGGTGAAGTTAATGGATCAATTAATTTGACCGTATCGGGTGGGGTTCCTCCCTACCAAATTCAATGGTCAAATGGTTCATCTAATGAAGATATTGGTACATTATTGTCAGATTGGTATTTTGTTACCGTTGTTGATGCTCATGGTTGTATAATTGTTGATTCGGCATTTATTCGTGAACCTGGTAAATTATATGCTGACGTTACACAAAATACAGTAATTTGTATTAATGATACAGCTCACATCTATGTTTCAGCAACTGGTGGAACACCTGGTTATACATTTAATTGGAATAATGGTTTGCACGACACTTTGATTCATATATGGCCTACAGTAAATACTAACTATTCTGTAACCGTTACTGATACGCATGGCTGTATTTCTACAGTTGGTACAACGGTTCAAGTAAGACCACCATTATCAGGTATTATTACAATTAACGATAGTATTATATGTAATGGAGAACTGATAATTTTCTCTGGCTTAATCAATGGTGGTAATGGTCATCATATTATTATTTTAAATGATACGTTGTCTATTGCATCATTGCCTTATACGATTTATCCTGAATCATCGGCTTCGTATGTAATTAAAGTAGAAGACGACTGCAATACACCGCCTATATATTACTACTTCAATGTTTTAGTTATACCATCACCACCCAATAACCTACAAGCTGACATAATTTCAGGGTGTGCTCCTTTAACGGTTCATTTCATAGAATCGTCGCCTGATGAAAATCAAACTTACTGGTGGAATTTTGGAGACTCGAATTCAGCTAACGTTAGCGAAAGTAAAATTCCTATACACACTTTTGTAAATCCTGGCAATTATACTGTTTCTTTAACAACAACCAATATATATGGTTGTCAAACTCAACAAATTATTCCCAATTTAATACATGTATATGCTAATCCTGAAGCAAAATTTGTTACAGATCCATATACTATAACCATGCTAAATACGAATATTAACTTTATCAATTTATCAACAGGTGCCACATCATATTATTGGAATTTTGGTGATGGTGATTCTTCATCTTTTGAAAACCCATATCATCAGTATCCAAGTATTCCGGCTCAATATAATGCCTATTTAGTAGCTATAAGCGAACATGGTTGTCTCGATACATCATGGCAAAGAATCGAAGTAATGGGTGAATATACTTTCTATACTCCTACTGCATTTTCACCAGATAACGATAGTAAAAATGAAGTATGGCGAGTATATGCTACTAATATTAATTTTAGCACTTTCGAATTGGTAATTATAGATAGATGGGGCGAGGTGATTTTTGAAACAAAAGATATAGAAAAGACGTGGGATGGTAGAGCTAAAAATGGAGATAAATTAGTTCCGGTTGGGACATACACATGGATTGCTAAGTTCAAAGATAATCATAATATTACACGAATTAAAACTGGACCTATTACTATAATACACTAGTATAAATTAATTAAGCATTTAATTTTTTTTAATAACAAAAATATATTATATTTGTAAAAAAATAATAAAATGATAAAATCTTTACTACCAATTTATTGTCCTGCTTGTGGTTTTAAATTAACTATTGAAAAAGGTGACAAAGATGATATACTCAAACTTATGTGTAAGAATCCAAACTGTTTTGGTTCTGCATTAAAGAAATTACAAAAAGGTATTATAGCATTAGAAATAAAAGCTCTTGGTCCAAAAATTATTGAAAAACTTTTTAATGCTGGTATAATATCTTCTATTGATCTTTTTAATCCTGATAAATTTAATGAAAAAGTTTTAATTGAATCAGGTGAATTTCAAAAAGGACGAGCTCTTGAAAAGATTATAACATCTGTAAAATCTACAAAATCTATACCTATTCATAAAGCTATCTTATCACTTCAGTTAGATAAAATTGGTAGAACATTTTCTGAAAAAATTGCTCAAAAACTATCTGGTTTACCTTATGATTTTAGTGGTTTAGAACTTGATATTAGAGAAAAATTGGAAGATGAAAATTCAGAATTAAACAAAATTATTAAAGAATCTCTTGAAATGTTTAAAAAATATGGTGTTGAAATCAAATATATGGAATCGCCTAAACTTGTTTCTGTCTCAGATATAAAGAAAATCACTAAAAAAGTGGCTATTGAACAGAAAGCAACACAAGAAATTAAAGACATTATTGCAAAATTAGATTGGGAAATTGTTCCAGTTTGTGCAGAAGGTTGTGATTTTCTTATTGTTGAAGATAAAAACAACATTGAAAATTTTGATTTGATTAAACAAATTGGTGTTAAAATAATGACTATAAAACAAATTAAATTGTTATTCTTATGAAACAATGTAAAAACAATATAGTCAAGTAACACCTAATTTTATATGTGAGACTAAAAATAAAAATGAGGAAAATATTGTAGAAAATAATTTTTTATTTTAAAACTTTTCCATATTTTTGTATATAATTAATAAAAATAATTTTTTATGGCAAAAATAATTTGTATGACTGGTTCACCAAAAACATCTGGCTTTAGTACTAAGGCAGTATTTCTTAATAAATTAGCACCATATGGTTATTCAGAAGGTAAAATGACTAAAAAGAATAACAAGGTTGATATTCTTGTAACTGACGACCTCAATTCTAAAACAAATAAAATGTCTCTAGCAAAAGAACTTGGTGTAGAGATTATGACCTACGCTGAACTTGCTGAAGCATTTGATCTTGAAGGTGATATTTAAGATGCTAAATACTACAATTATTACCTGACGAAGATATGATTGTTTCGCCAGCATTACAGACTATTAAACTTGTATCGCTGTTCCATCAAACAACACCGATTATTAAAAAGAAAGCCACTCATTGAGTGGCTTTCTTTATGATTTGTTCTTCTTGTGGTTTTTCTAACCTTCTTTAAATATTTCTGTTTGTAAAATCTTTAAACATTCAAGAACTGCGAATTTTGTACCTTCAGTTATAAAATTGTATAGACTGAATATATTATTTTCTACTGGTATTTTATCAAAATATTTTTTATCTACACATATTTCATCAACATTACTTTGATATTTCAAATAGAAATCAAATATTTCTGCATCATCTACAAAACCTACCAAAATTTTACTATTAGGATCTTCTATGTATTCACTGATAAAATTTTGAACATTAACTAATTCATCTGGATTTTCAATTGAATTATCTAATAATAAAAGTATTCCTCTTTTAAGTGATTTATATTTATCTGTTATTTTATCCTTAAACTTATTGTCTAAGGTTTCAAACATAAAATCTTTATATTTTACTGTAAATTTTTCCATACCATATATATTAAAATTATTATCTATTTTATATGTATGCTTGAAACATCATTATGAGAAGATGTTGGTTCCATTCTTGGTGCAAATGTAATCAAATCATCATCAGTTTGAAAATCCATAAGCTTTGCAATTCTTGCTTCTTTTGAATATTTCTTTCTTCTGTTTTCACGTTCTTGTTGTTTCTTCTTAGCATTATTACCTTTTTGAAGAATTGGTTTATCTATGGTTTCTTTAAATTTTCTTGGTATTTCAGTCGCACTATTACCATCACCACCATCAAATTGTTTACCTTGATATGTAGTGAAATCATAATTTATATTATAATTCAATGCTAGATTAGGTCCATTAAATTCTTCATATGTTTTGATGTGTTTCATATAAGTATATATTAAAAATTAACAATAATTTAACATAAAAATCATAAAAAAATAATTTTCTTTAATATATAAGGAAATATATTTTATGTGGTTCAAACAGAATTAACTCAAATTATATTTTTTATGATTAATTATTTAGTTTATTGAATTTTGTATTTTAATTATACATATAATTTTGCTGAATTAGAATCAACAGATATTAAATATTTACCTGTATGGTTCATAGGTGCTGAATAAACATTATCATTCACATACCTTAATGCTTGTAATCTATTATTATTTCTTCTATATGATAGATGTATCCAGCAAGATTTTTCACTTCTTGTTTCAAATAATAATTGATCATAACCAACTGGGTGAGTTTTATAAAATTCTAATAAAGCATTGAATAATTTTAAATTAGCATCATTTAGTTTTTTCCAACTAGAAGTATCTAATATCTGAAAATCAACAGCTTGGCCTTTAAAATGTTGTGATGTTGTTGAACCACCTGATGGAATAAATGCTCTTGTAGCACCATTAATATACCATTTTTTATAAAGTTCAGGATATTTGTTTTTTAAATATGTAGCAAAAGGTCCCAACACATCATTGATAAATTCATTCATGCATCTAACAACATCATCACCTTTTATAATTAGTTTACCTTTTTTGGTATTAAAAGTTACATCTCTTGGATCTTGATATTTATTACCTAAACTTTGTTTTGTTAAAATATAAGAATTTCCTACACCTCTTAAATCGTCTGTTAGTATAATTTTATCTTTTGAAACCGAACCAGTAACTGTTATTGAGTTTGACGAGCCAACTTCTAATATTCCAGAAGTAGAAGTCGTTTGGTTTTCCGAATAATATGAACCATAACCTTCTGTTGTATTAGTTGTCGTTGAAGCTTCTTCGGTAATTGCATTTCTACCTTTTCTACCAGACCAAAAACCTGCATATGGGTCTTCGTTTAAAGCTGTATTTACTTCTTTTTCAAATGTTGTTTCTCTTTCAATTACTTCTTCCTCATCTAAATCATCAAGATGATCAAAGTCATAATTAGGTCGAATTGTTGTACCCGTTGCCTCATTTTCTTTTAATTCAATCAAATCTTTTTTTCTTTCTTCCATAACCTTTTCAGGCAATGTTTCTTTCTTATCTTCTATTATAGGTTCGCCTTTAATATCTTCTGATTTAGTTTCTTGTTTTGGATATTGAGCATCTAAAATTTTAACATCATTTATTTTTGTAGCATCATCCTTAACTGGTGTTTTCAATCTATTTTTATCATAGTCATCTTGTGATATTTTATTATTATCTACTATTTTAACATTATTGGAAACAAAAGTTTCTCGTAATAATTTATATTCATTGATTTTTTGGTCAAGTTGTGGTCTTAAAATAGGAGCACCCAAATTGCCTATTAATGTTGATGGTATTAATAATGTGTCCATAAAACTATCCATCCATTTGAAAAAATTTGTTCCTAAGACAGCATCTTGATCACATAAACTATGACCTATATTTAATAATTGATTATTATTTTTTAATTTAATATCAATACTTTCTTTTTTTACTCTAATTGCATTACCAAAATAATCAAGTGTTAGAGCATTATCATCAGAATATAATTGTGTTCTATGGTCGAATAATAAAGATATAAAATTTATATACTCATCGTCTGATAATTCTTCTAATTTATCTTGTAAATTTATATTATAATTTTCTGAATAAATATATTGTGGATCATATAAATTTCCCTGTGGAAAAATTACATTAACTATTTTACCTATAGCTGGAACACAAAAAGATTTACCATCTAAACTTCTAAAAGGGGATGCCCAAGGTATATGTTCTAATTCAATGTCATTAAAAACGCCTTGTACTCTTACCTTAATTCTACCTTTTCTCTTTTTATCCTTATTATCTTCAACTATACCAACAAATATTTTATTGTTCAAATAATCTTGATTTTTCTGTAATATTGGCGAAAACATATTATCACTTTATTTTTATCCACCAAGTAACGAATTTAATTCATTTCTTGCAGCATTTTCTCCTTCATTAAGTATATCTGAACCTAATCCTCTTACAAAATTTTCTAAAGATAATTTTCTAAAATCAGGATTATACACATTGTCAGGATATATATTAGGCATTTGAAATGGTTTTCTTACTTGTCTTAGTATTTCATTAATTAATGAACCTCTAATTTGAGTGAATCTACTAATCATTTTTTCTTTTGCAACATCGATATTATTCTCTGCTATTTGCTTAAGATTTTCCAAAAAGTCTTTTTTATCACTACCATAAATACTTTGCGCTGTCTTTAATTTATCAATTGTTGTTGAAAATGTATTAGTCTTTGTATGGTCATGTGATTTTACATCTTTTGTTCTAATAATATGGTATGGATTTTCTTCTTGTTGGACATAACCTTCAATAGTTTTTGATACAGCAATATTATAACCTATATTAGTTTTAATATGAGGTATTTGACCTATATCATTTTTCATTGCATTTCTTCTTTTTTCATCAATTACTGATGGTTGTACCAATTTTTCATTAGGATTTGAAAGTTCACCAGTTGCTGATTTAAGTGATTCAGATGATGAAAACTTTTCTTGTTCTTTTTTAATATTAATTTTATTATCCGAAAATATATCAGTAGAAAAATATTTAGCATTTGATAATATAGTATTATTAATAATTTTACTTGATTTATTAAGAAGTGTATAAGAATTATTTATCAAAGGTGAAATAAACTCTCTTGTTATTGATTTATATTTTATATCAAATGTTAAATTTCTTGGAGTTTTATCAGCAGTACTACCAAATCCAGCCATAGAAATTGCTTCAGCAAATGGCTTTGTATTTGAAAAATCAAAATTACAATCGTGTAATCTATAAATTATTTTAGGCGGATTTGAATTTATATTATAAAATATATTTCCATTATCATCTGTACCTATATTTCTAAAAATTCTTATATCAGTTATTTCAACCAATAAATCAAATCTTAAACAGTTTTCAGGTATAACATATCTTTGGTAATTATATGAATACGATAAATTATTATATAATTCAGCTATATATGTTGCTAATAATGAAACATTTTCAGATAATGTTACAGTCAATTTATCTTCAGGATATTTTACCATTTTTGCCATAAGTTTATCTAATCCTGAAATAGTTTCAATATAATATGACTTATACTTATCTGTATTATTAAGTAGTGTTCTTCCAAATAGATTTTCAAATCTTGATATAAATTCAAATAAGATTGGTTTTCTTTGTCCTATTTCACCAATTGTTTTACCATATTTGTTTATAAAGTATAAAGCCGTTCCAGTTTCACCTATTTGTGTTTCATCAAGACCATATCCATAATTCCATAAAGGTGAGTCTTCAATTGCAATTTTTACATTATATCCAAGGTATGTGGGATCATCAAAGAAGGTTGATATGTCAGTACTATATCTAAAATCATTATCAACATTTGTATACATCATACCTTTTCTAATAGCATCTTGGTCATAAGTGTGTAATTCTTTCTTATTTTCTTTTTCCCAATCTGCTTGCCATTGTTTCGCACCTTTATCTAAATGTGTCTTTGTTTTAGCAATTTCTTTATCAAGATCGCTAAGTTCGGTATAACCTCTTAGATAAGCACTTTTTTTATCATCTGACCATTTCATATTATTATATTAATTTCTATTTGGAAAATCATATTTTTCTGTTAATTCCCTTTTAACCAATGTTATTTCCTGTATATTACCTTCTTTTTTATCAAAAATGAAATTGATTGCTGTTATTAACCATTCTCCTGATAATTTATGAATTATTGTTTCTTCAAATCTATCTGGATTTTTATCAATACTGTTTTTTTCACGGGCATTTTTCCTACTAGGATCTTTAGCAGTTGCTTCGGTTTTTGTAGTTGTTTTTCCCAAATTATACAATTCTACATTAACCTTTTGAAAACGGTATAAACCATAATTTATTTTTTGCATTCTTACTTTCATTTTTAATTTCTGTAAAAATTTAAGATTCATTTTATTCTGTAACTGACTATGTAAGAAATTTGCATGAACATTGTCTGTATCTAATTTCCCCATCCAAGTGTTGTTTGTTTGATTGTTGTATAATTCATCACTTTCTGTGTCGTTTCCTTTCATAACAATTTTATTTGCACCTGCATCTGATATAGAATCAAGAGCATAATTTTTTACATTGTCATCTAGTTTATCATAGTAAATAGCATAATGTCTATATCCATATGTTAAATTAACATTTGTACTACTATTTTCTATTGTATATTTGTCTATTTTAAGGTTGGTATTATCTCTATCAGGATGATTTGTTAAAATAAGAGGTATCTCATATTCTTCACCTTCTTTAAGCATCTGTTTATTTTCAACTAACGTTTTTTGTTCTGATATATCTTCTGTTAATTGTTTTTCAATATCAACATAATTAAAATTATAATAGAAATCAACATAACCAAATAAAAATGTTTCATCACTAATATATGATGCATCAACCATATTTCTTATAAACTCTATTTTATAGTTTCCTGGATTTATCCAAACTTGATCGTCATTCGTATTTACTATATTTGTTGCAAAACCAAGTCCCATGTCAGTAGAAACTTTTTTAATAACTTCAAATGTAGTACCTTTATAACTTTCCCAATCTATTAAATAAAAATCATCAACATTTAATGCTCCATCTATTACATAGGTGATGTGTTCATTTGATTTAGCACCTTTTATAATAGTAAAATCAGTAACTTTAAAGTCCATTTTTATACCCATAAAAGATGTATTTGTAGAATCTTTAAAAACACTTATTATAGAATTATCAATAGGAAAATTTTCATCAAGTAGTTTGTTTGTAGGATCTGAAAATTCTAATCTTAATCTAGGTAAAAATTCATCATTAAATAAATATAATTTTGTAATATTTGTACTTTCTATCGTAACATTATTAAGATAGACAACAGGATATTTTGCCAAATCATCAACATTCCTTTGAACATCATCATCACTCTTTTCAGGTAATTCAATATTATTCTTTTCTGCTATCTTAACTAAATCAGGATTATTTGCATAATTTAATTCATATGCTTTAGTTATTATTGTTGATCTTTGTAAAACTTCTATCATGACAATTTAGTATTTAGTTTTATAGTTTTATTCTTTTTATCAACCAATATCTGTTGAAAATCAACGGGTTTTATAGTTGGTGGAACACCTTTTTGTCTTGTTGGATCTATTCTTGTTTCTTTTTTCTTTTTTGGATTTGCAACATTATCAGCAACTGTATCATCTCTTTCAATTTCTCTTAAAGATTGCAAGCCTTGTGCATAATATATAATATTACCAGATTGAACCGACCATGGATTAACTATATCATTTAAAACCATAAATTCTTCTAAATTATATGAACTGGAATATAAACGCATCATTACTTTATCCAACCTACATTCTTCATCATCTTTAACAAAATTATAGTAAAGGTCAAGTGGTTTTTCTATGATAGTTTGTCTAAAAATATCATATAAAAAATCTTGATTTTCATCTCTTGTTATTGTATCAAATGTAAAACTATACATAATATTTAAATAACTTTATTATTTTTATACCAGATGGATTTCCTTAATTAGTTGTAACTGTGTTCGATTCGGTTGGTTTATTTTTTGGTGTTGGTTTATTTACTTCTTCTGGTAAATTTGGAATAGGTGTTTTTTCATTATTGTTACTAGCACTTTCACTAGGAGTCGCATATGCTCTTTGATAACCATTATTAAACATCCCGAATATTTCTTGTGCACCAAGATTTCTACCTAACGCTACTTGTATTTCTACATCTAATCTTGTTGGTATATCATTATAACCAAATTCATTATTAAAATTCATAGTTATAGATTTAACAACTATATTACCAACTGATAAAAATGGTGAATATGGATTGCCTAAAGTTAAATGCCAAGGTGTTGAATTCTCACCTGTCATTAATGCAATAGAACCCATCATTGCATATCTCCATTTCATAACAGTACTTGCTAAAATTGTTTGAACTAAACCATCAGTCCATCCACCTAATAAACTATCAGCACTACTAAGTAATTTATTTTTGGCTGCTGCAGCTGGTATTTTTTCATCCTTATCTGGTGTTTGCTCTTTATTTCCACCAATATCTGTAAACAATTCTTTAATAGCATTTACAAAAGCACTAACAACTGCGTTTATGAATTCCCACCAAGCTGATAAATTAGTACCAGCAGCATTAGCCGCTCTTAATTTATCCAAAATCCCACCAGATGCAGGACCATTCAATACAAATTCTGTATTTCTAGTTCCCATATAAATACAATTGTGAATTAAATCCAACATAGCATTACCTGGATCAACATCTCCTATGTATTTTTGTTCATATGATGTTTTAAGCGTAAGTGACATCTCAGAAACGTTACCGTAACCTGGGTTTGCATCTTTCGCTCTTGCTGCTGCTTCTTGAAGCACAGATGGATTACCTTGAGGTATGTTTTTTGAATTGTATCCTGTAATATCCATCTTATTTAAAAAACCAAATAATAAACCCTGCGACCAACCTGGTAAAGAAAGTATATTACCAGCTTTCAATTTAAATTCTTCTTCTAATATTTTAAAAATAACTTGATCTAATCTTTCATTAATTACCGTCCATGTTTCATTAAAAGTTATTCCAAAAAATTTATCATCTTCTGGTTTTATCCAACCAACCATTGTATATCTTGGTTCTGGTGGTGTTCCACTCCATTCTTGTAGATTAGTCTTTGGAACTGTTGTGGCATCAGTAAAACGTCTTAAAACCCACATCCTATTCATCGGATATACACCTAAATCTGTCAGATAAGCAAAATGAGCCGCTTCAAATTTCATTGCATTAAATGATGGGTCGCTAAAATCTCTTATTAATTTTAAGTATGGATTCAAATCACTTTCCTTATTAGGTAAAGAATATTTATAAACAGTATCTTTATAGTAATTTTTTAAACTGTTAGTATCTGCCGCACTTTTATTTTTATAAACAACACTCCTCGAAGTATCTCTACCTTGAGTATTAATATCTAAATTTCCTTTTTCATCAAAATCAAAACCTCCTCTAACCCAATTAAAAATACTATCCCTATTATCATCATTATTTAATATAGGAATATGTAGTAAAAAATCTAATTCATTAAACCCACCTAAAGCCATAACAGAATTTTAATATTTTTTTATTATATATTAAAATGCTGTTACTAAAATGGAAATAAAATTAAATATTCTCTATCTTCTGAATCGATTTAAAATGTGATTCGGTAATTTTTACCTACTTTCTTCGGAACCTAAAAAATTCCTCACTATCTGTATTACTGTTAAAATAATCGTCTAAGTTTTAGTAGTCTTTTATAATTTGTGATGTATTGAATTTTGACATATTTTCAAATATATCATTAATAATTTCTTTATTATTTATAAATTCTTCGTAAAATAATAGTACATTAAAATTAATGTTAAATTCTAATATTTCTTTAAGTTTGAATAATTCATTAACTGAGATATTTTTATTTTTGAAATCAGGTATATAATATATATCTTTACCTTTTCTTAAAGAATGGTTTATTCTTGTATAGACCATAAGATTAAAATAATCTTTATGTTTATTAATATCTATATCATAATCATTTATGAGTTCTTGTATATCTACTATTACTTTATTTTTAATTCTATTAATTTTGATGTATTTATCAAATTTTCTTCTAGTTTTACAAAACACAATAAAAAAATTCATATATAAATTAACAACATTTTTCATTATATATAATCAATTTTATGTCCCCTATGTTAATTGATATAAATTTTTTAAACTTTTATTACACATGTATATAAAATAAAAATAGGAGAGCAATCGCTCTAAAAAAATAATAGATTCCTATATGGCAAAAAAGTCAGGAACTCCTAATCTCTCATTTAAAGAAATGCGAGAGATGATGGAAACTATCTCACAAAAAACTTCCATTGTAATAGAAAAACAAACAAAAGAAAGAACATATATAGATACCAACATCTATATACTTAATGCTCTGTTGTCTAAGTCTATTTTACATGGTGGTATTTCAAAAAATCGACTCACCATATTTGCAGGTGAAGAATCTGTTGGAAAATCTTATTTGTGTTATAACATTGCAAAATCTGCTCAAAAAGAAGGATATAATGTTATTTATATTGATACAGAATTTTCAATAGAATTAGATCAACTTGAAGAATTTGGTTTAGATATTTCACCAAATAGATTTATGTTGATTCGTTCCAATAAAGTTGAAGATATTAAAATTATGTTGGCACAATTTTTAGATCAATTAAAAGAAAAGAAACAAAATGGCATTGATATTGATAAAACTATTCTCTTTTTAGATTCAATTGGTCAATTAGCTTCGTCTAAAGAAATAGAAGATGCAATAGAAGGAAAAAATAAAACAGATATGTCAAGAGCAAAAGCAATCAAATCTCTTTTTAGAATTATTACAGCTGATCTCGGGTATCTTGAAATTCCATTTGTTGCTACAAACCATATTTATATGTCACAAGATTTATTTCCAGTCGCTATTCAATCTGGTGGTAAAGGTGTAGATTATTCGGCATCAACAATTGTTTATTTAACAAAAGCCAAATTAAAAACTGGCGAAGAAGATGAATTAGATTTAAATGCATCAGGTATTGTAGTTACAGCAATAGCAAGAAAAAATAGAAATGCTAAACCAAAGAAAATTAAATTTGAAATTAATCATACAACTGGTACAAATAAATTTAAAGGATTAGAATTTTTCTGTACACCAGAAAATTTTGATAAAGTTGGTATTGCAAAAGTTAAAGAAGAAGTTGATAAAAAAACAGGTCAAATCGTTTATAAACCAGGTGGTACAAAATGGTTCGTAAAACATCTTAATAAATCATTATATGAAAAACAAATTTATAATTCGAAAGTTTTTACAGATGAAGTATTAAAGGCACTAGATCCAATTATCGCAGATTATTTTGCATATGCAAATCAAGCTGAAATTGATAAAATTCAAAATGAAATGGACGAAATGTACCAAGAATTTGAATCAGATCCAGATTTCGATATTGATAATGGTGATTAAAAAATACATAAACCAGTATGGGTGAAAAGATGAATGTTGGAATGGAAAAGGTTTTTTTCCATCATATATTAAATAATCCTGAACAATTTCTAAAAGTAGAACCGTATTTCTTTAAAAATGAGGATATACAATTTATTTATAGTGTTGTGAAAAATGAGTATATGGTAAGTAAAACAAAATCTGTTCCAACACCTGCCCAAATTTTAGCATTAGTTAAACTAAATGATATTGAAAAGAAAATTTCAGATAATCTTGTTAAAATGTTATTAAAGGGTGACAATTCTGAATTTGGTGAAGAAGAATGGATTGTACAAAGATTTAAAGCTTGGAAGTTATCTAATATTACAAAGAATAATGTTTTAAAAAGCGTTGAACTTATAAGAGGCTTGGAAGAAATTAATTATGACAATGTTACCGATGTTGCGTCAAAAATCAGACAGATGTATAATGAATCAGCAATTATTGATAATGATGATGATGATTTGGGTGATGATTTTGATGATCCTGAAACTCACAAAGTTACAGAGACTACAAAAAAAATAACCACAGGTTGGGGTTGTCTTGATAAGATTCTATCAGGTGGTTGGGATCAAGCATCTATGAATGTTTTGATGGGGGAAACAAATGTTGGTAAATCTATGTGGATGCAAAACATTGCAGTTAAAGCCGCAAATCAAGGTGCAAATGTTGTTTATGTTACACTTGAAATGAGTTCTCAAAAGTGTATGAAACGTATGGGTTCTATGCGTTTAAGAATACCTATTAAAGAATATGATGATAAAGCAAGAGATGTTATCTTCATGAAGAATAAAATCAATTCACTAAAGAATATGAATAGTGGATTATTCAATGCAAAACCAGGAAAGATAATCGTAAAAAAATATAATACAAGTGATTGTACTATAACAGATTTAGACAATTATATAATCAAACTAGAACAATCAAAAGGTATTAAAATAAATATGGTTATTGTAGATTATATTAATATTATGGCTATTGAAAAAGGTTTAGACTTTGCAAATATGTTATTCTTAAAAGGTAAACATTTGGCTGAAGGTTTACGTTATATTGCTGACAAACACAATCTTTGTGTTATAACAGCAACACAAACTGATAAAGCTGTATGGGGCGCAAATGACATAGATTTAAAAAATATGCCAGAATCAAAAGCTATAGCTGAAACCGCTGATTCTGTATGGGCAATTATCAGGAATCCTGAAATGAAGAAAAATAATGTTTATAGATTGAAAATCCTAAAATTAAGGGATGGTGAACATAAAGGCGAACAAGTACGTTTTAATTTTAATACAGAATATTTATTAATGGAAAACGATGAATTTGTTGGCGTAGCATAAAAATAAATAATCTTAAATAATGTCAAAGAAGAAGCATATAGAAGATGATAACGAAGAAATATTAGATAATACAGAAGAAAATAGTGAAAAATCACTATTTGAAGAAGAAGGAGAAGATTCAATTGATCTTAACATAGATATAGATGAAGAAAACTATAACAAAGAAGAACTTTGTATTCTTGAAGAAGAAGATACGGAATTTGACAAAATATTTAAAGGCACAGTTAACAAACACAAATTAGAAGGTATTCATACTCTTAAAAGAGATACTATATTTATGGGTAAAGAAGAACAACAAACTGAAGAAATAGAAACATTATCCATGTATATAGACTTACAAAATGAAAGTTATGAAATTGAAAAAGGTTCTGATTATGAATTAGAATCAAGACATTATGAAGACTACTATTATAGAAAAGAATTAGTGAAAGATGTATATGAGATATTGAAAGAAAATACTGATATCGATTTTGTAATGAATAGAAGAAAACCTAATAAACAAACTTTTAATGATTATTATGTAATGTGTGTGACAAAATTAAATACAAAATATTCAAAATCAGAAATTTTTGTAGAATTATCGTATTATTTTACTGATAACATATTTAATATGTTCAAATTATTAAATAAAAAGAATGCCACAGGTATTATACTAGAATTAAAAGAAAAAGGTTACCTAACTGATATAGGAAATATAAACTTTATTTAATTTATCATATATAAAATAATACTTAAAAAATAATAATTATGGTTAATGAGCGAAAAAATATACAGTAGAGAAGAAGTATTGAAAAAAACGCTTGAGTATTTTAATGGAGATTCATTAGCAGCAAATGTTTGGATTAACAAATATGCTTTGAAAGATTCAAAAGGCAATATTTATGAAGAAACTCCAAATGACATGCATCGCAGGATAGCGAAAGAAATCATAAGAATTGAAAAGAACTATCCAAATCCAATGACAGAAGATGAAGTATTTGATGTACTAAAAAATTTCAAATACATTGTACCACAAGGAGGACCTATGAGTGGTATAGGTAATACAAAACAAATTGTTTCTCTTTCAAATTGTTTTGTTATAGGTAATAATTATGATTCATATGGTTCAATTATGCTTACAGATCAAGAGCAAGTTCAACTTATGAAGCGTAGAGGTGGTGTAGGTCATGATATTTCACATTTGCGTCCAAGTTTTAGTCCAGTTAAAAATTCAGCATTAACTTCAACAGGAATAGTCTCTTTTATGGAGCGTTATTCTAATTCAACAAGAGAAGTAGGACAAGATGGTAGAAGAGGTGCACTTATGTTATCTTGTTCAATACATCATCCAGATGCGGAAAAATTTATAGATGCAAAATTAGAAGAAGGAAAAATAACAGGTGCAAATATATCATTGAGAATTACAGATGATTTTATGAAATCTGTTATTGATAATAAAACTTATATTCAACAATTTCCTGTTGATTCAAAGTCTCCAATTATTAAAAAAGAAGTTGAGGCAAAACCAATATTTGATAAAATTATTCATAATGCTTGGAAATCAGCAGAACCAGGTATTCTTTTCTGGGATACTATTCAGAGAGAATCTGTTGCAGACTGTTATTCAGATTATGGGTTTAAGACAACTTCGACCAACCCTTGTGGTGAGATACCTTTATGTCCATATGACTCTTGTCGTTTAATTGCTATAAACTTGCTATCATACGTTAATAATCCATTCACTAATAAAGCAAACTTTGATTTCAAATTGTTTGAAAAACACGCAAAGATTGCACAAAGAATGATGGATGATATTATTGACCTTGAATTAGAAAAGATAGACCAAATACTCGAAAAAATAGAAACAGATCCTGAACCAGATTTCATAAAGCAAGTTGAAATAGAATTATGGCAAAAGATTCGTGATATGTGTATAAAAGGTCGTAGGACTGGTATAGGCGTTACTGCTGAAGGTGATATGTTAGCCGCTCTAAATCTGACATACGGTACAAAAGAAGCAACAGATTTTGCAATAAAAGTTCATAAAACATTAGCAATCAGTGTTTATAAAAGTTCTTGTTTATTGGCAAAAGAAAGGGGATCATTTGAAATTTTTAATGCAGAACTTGAAAAGAATAATCCTTTTATAAAAAGATTGGCAGAAGCAGATACAGAATTATCTGAGCTTTTAAAACAAGGTAGAAGAAATATATCTCTATTAACAATTGCGCCAACAGGCACAGTTAGTTTGATGACTCAAACAACATCAGGCATTGAACCTGTTTTCTTACCTGCTTATAAAAGAAAGAGAAAAATCAATCCTAATGATAAGGATGTGAGAATTGATGAAGTTGATGAAAATGGTGATTCTTGGGAACATTACACTGTATTACATCACGGTTTCATTAAATGGTTAAACATCAATAACTATGACATTAAAAACGTAATGAATTTATCACAAGAAGAACTTAATAAGTTAGTTGAAAAATCACCTTATTATAAAGCAACATCAAACGATGTTGATTGGGTTGAGAAAGTTAGAATGCAAGGTGAAATCCAAAAATGGGTTGACCATTCAATTTCAGTAACAGTTAATTTGCCTGCAAATGTAACTGAAGAAATTGTTCACAAAGTATATTTGACAGCTTGGAAATCAGGATGTAAAGGTGTGACAGTATATCGTGATGGTTCAAGAGGTGGTGTACTCGGTTCATTGGATAAGAAAGAAAAACAACAAATAGAGGATATTATTATGGAATCACACGCACCTAAACGTCCAAAAATGTTAAAGTGTGATATTCTAAGATTCCAAAATAATAAAGAAAAATGGATTGGTTTTGTTGGATTATTGAATGATAAGCCATATGAAATCTTTACTGGTCTTTTGGATTCTTTCCAAGTTCCTACTTTCGTTGAAAATGGTTGGATTAAAAAAGTGAAAGAAATTAAAAAGGATGAAGGAAAAGATGTAAAAGTTTCAAGATATGACTTTGTTTACATAGATAAAGATGGTTATGAACAAGAAATAAGAGGTTTAAGC
Organism: Ignavibacteria bacterium; assembly: GCA_013177855.1. Lineage (NCBI taxonomy): Bacteria > Pseudomonadati > Ignavibacteriota > Ignavibacteria > Ignavibacteria bacterium. Next base: position 129,734 of record JABLYA010000006.1, on the reverse strand, counting down.
CGTGCATTTGATAGAGAATATTGGAATTATGCCAAATTAATGAGTGGTATTCTACGACACGGTATGCCATTACCAAATGTTATTTCTCTTATTGATTCGCTAAACTTAAAAGGCGATTCAATTGTATCTTGGAAAGTAGGTGTCAAACGTATGCTCAAACGTTATTTGAAAGATGGTGAAATAGTGAAAGGACAAACTTGTCCAGATTGTGGAAATGATCATTTAAAATTTGAATCTGGTTGTGTTATTTGCTCATCGTGCGGGTGGAGTAAGTGTAGTTAAAGGTATATTTGAAATAAATGTTAAATTGACTTTTTAATTTTAATATAAATTAAAAAGTCAATTTTTTATTTATGAAATATTTAACACAAGATTATCACGATGAAAATAAAGATGTTATTAAAACAGAAGTCTATTAAATTTATATAAAAATGGTTATGTATGGAAATTTAAAAAAAAAAATAAGACATTTGGACCATACCAACAATATATATAAATAAGTAATAAATGCTATCCTACCTGGTTAAGGTTTAAAAAATAAATTAGTTTTTATGAATGAATTAGAAAAAATTTATGCACAAATTGAAGAACAAATGGCAATTGTAAAAGAAAGACATGCAAAATTTGTAGAAAAAGGTAATAAAACTGCTGAAAGTGATGTTAGAAAAGCACTCGGTGAAATTAAGAAACTTGTTACTCCTTACAGAAAAGCTTCCGTAGATGCAACAAAGAAAGTTTAAAATAATTTTTTTTTTAATTTTTAAAACTCTCTAAACCAAAAGTTTAGAGAGTTTTTTATTTTAGTAATGATAAAAATGACATTTTTGACATTTTCCATTTAATATATAAAAAGAAAAAACAAATTATTATGATGGAAAAAACAACAACTAAAACATTTTCAATCGACTCTAAATTATATGAAAGATTTGAAACATTATGCAAATCAAAAAATCTAAATAAATCAGCAGTTATTCAATCTGCTATAAAAAATTTTGTTGCGGAAAACTATGACATTGATAAAAATTCTTATTACAGATTGAAATCATTACCTGAATCTGAATTAGTAAAAATAGAAACTAAGGAGTCAGAATTTATCGTTTTATCAAATGGTAACAAATTAAATATTTTTGATTTTGAAGTATTGTATGAGATGCAAGATCCAAGAGTTGATAAAGTTCTTAATAGTCTAATAGGACAAAAAGGAGTTATTAGTAATGTAAAAGAAAGTGTAAAAATAGATGATGGTGAAATAGTTGATCCATCTTTTTTAGAAAAACCAAGTATTGATCCTGTGATTTGTGAACAAGTTAAAAAAGCTTGTATGACAGTTGATGTATCTGATAATAGAACAACGCCAAAAACTATTGTTCGTGAAATTACAAATGATGAGATAGTCATAGAAAAGACTAAAGATGATATGATAAACGAATTAAAAGAAAAATATCAAATTGAAAACAAAACAGAAATCGTTAAAAGAATAAAAGAGAAAAGATCTGAAATATCTGAACTTATCAAAAAAATCGGTAGTGATATCTCAAAACAATATGATATATCTAATTTAGAAAAACATTTATCTTATATTTATGAAACTGATGTTATAATAGATTATAAAGACAAATATTATATTAACATACCTAAAAAATATGTTGATAATAATTTTAAAAATCTTTTGAACGGATTTGAATATGAAGTAGTTGATACTAAAGAAAAAACGACAATAGAAAAAATTCATGAATCATTAAAAAACTTTGTTAATCAAGATTATTCATATGTGCAAGAAAAATGTAATCATATTGCCGACAATTTAGCAAAGATTATCAAACCAGCTCTTTATGGTAAAGATAGTTCAATTGATATTAAATATGATACACCTTTATATACAATAGTTATGGATAAAAAATTTGTATGCCAAGAATTAATAGATTTTATCTCTAAATCATATGGTATAAAAAAAGATTATATTATACTAAAAGGTATATAAAATATTAATAGATAATATTATAAAAACAATCAACTAATTATGGATGAAGAATATTTAAAATTGTTTAAACATAATCAAGAAGATGAAAATCTTAATGAAACTAAACAAAACCAACAATGGGAAAATTTAAATAAACCTAAACAAAATCAATGGCAAAAATTGAATGAAATTGATAAAAGTGCTCAGCAATATAACGTAAATGAAAATGCAAACGATGGTTGGGGAACTCTTGATTTTCAAATTGAAACAAGAATAAATGGAGTACCTCAACAGCAACAAAATCATCCGTTTCTTCATTTAAAACAAAATAGAAAGGCTAATGATCCTAACGGTTTAAATCAATACATTAATGATGATTATGATTTAAGAGAAGTTGTGAAACAACCAAACGTTCAACAAGTTCAACAAGGTCCAATAGAAATACTAATACCACCTGTTGTACAAGATATTAAAAACATTGATGTTGTATCAATTGAAATGTTTGAAAATATGAATTCAAATGCTATGCTTACTTTAGCAAATAAGAAAATAAATCAGATAGATTTAAGTAAAGTGACAAATCAACAAGAAGATAGACAAGTAAGATTTTTAGATTCATAATAAATTAAAAAAATATAGTTAAAAGTGATAATTTTTTTTATTACTCTTTTTTTGTATATTTGTAAAATGGAGTGGAAAACATATTAAATAAGTATGAACGATCTTAATGTAAACTATTTAGACCACAAAGGAAAATATATTTATTGTGTCAGAAATGATAAAGGATATGGTATTCGTAAAGGTAAAGGATATAAAATTATTGATGTAAAAGAAGATAAAGGTGATTATTTTTATCATATTATGACTGAGAAAATATTACAATTTCCTGATGGTATAGCGTTTAGTGTTAATAGCAAGTCATTTCTTTCTGTTCAAGAAAGTATGGTAAAATTAAGAACTTTAAAATGGGAAAGAATTCTTGGTGGTAGTGAAGAACAAGGATTTTTAACTGATTAATATTACCAGGTTTTAATATAAACCACTGAACTACAATATGTTAAAACTATAAGTAATACATAATATGTTCAACGAAATTAATAATAAAATATTAAATGAAAACACTCAACAAAATTTAACAATTAATTGAAGAAACAATTTATACAAATACTACTGATATAATACTTTCTTAGTTCATTGAAAAGATTTGCACTTACTTATGACTCTATCCAAGAGTTCCAAACAACTACATTTGTATTTCAATTATAGTTCTATGTAAAAACTTTTTAAAAATTCCACCGCTCATAATTAAAAAATTTCAATAGATTTTGGTGGATTTAATGTATTGTGAATAATTTCATTCATTTGTTGATTAAATACATCACTCTGTTCAGTTAATTTAATTATATTTCCATGTTTATCATACAAACGTTTATATTGTGGTAAGTAGATATATCTTTTACCATTATAATATATAAAGAAAAAATCTAAATTTTTAATCGCACTTTGATATTTTTCTTCATCATTTTTACCATAATATCTAATTATTTTGTTAATTAATGTATTATCGGTATTTATATTCCAATATTTTACACTTGATGGTACATAAGAAAAATCGTCATTTGTTAGTTTGTATAAAACCTTAATTTGATTATATTGAGTTCCCATCATTGGTGGTTTATCATTTTTGATTAATAATTGTTCATTCAAGTTTTTCTTGTTAAACTCGTTAAACGTATCTATTATGTGTTTATTATTTTTCATCGTGTTAAATTATTTTAGTTTATATATTAAAAATTAAAACCTAAATATATCTGAGCATCGCTATATTCAATTAATTTGATTTTTTGAATATAGTATTATTAATGTTTTTTTCAAACCTTTCTCTTATTTCATTAAAATTTCTAAAAAAAAATATTTGGTCAGTGTCAATATAAATAATATGTCCATCAATTTTCTGAAAATTCTATACAGATATATGTAGTTTTTATTAAATTAATATTGTTATTACTAAAACCTATGAATATCAATAACTTGTAAAATAATTTTAAAATATTTTTTTATTTTTAAAACTTTATAGTAATTTTGTAATATAATTAAAAAGACAAAAATTTTAAAAATAGAAAAAAACGACTTTTTTTAGTTAATATATAACTTTTGAAAACGACTTAAATTATGATGACACGCAGAGGATATATGGTAACAACTACACCAACCACTACAGTTGGAACAGCAGGTAGACCCACAGGCAGACCAGCCAGTGTCCAAGGCGTGTTGATTTTGTAGCACTTCAACCAACATATATATCCACATTACAAAAGAAAATACGCCTTGGACAATCAAACGATGTTCAGGGCGTTTTTCTTTTTATGGATATTGTTCGACTCTCACCACTTATACACGTTCATAACAATGAACAAACGGTCTTTGACATATTGGGAAAACGAGGGTGTGGTGTAACCTGGTAACACACAATATTTGGGATATTGAGTTGGCGTTCAAATCGCACACCTTCGACTTTTTTAGACATCACAGGTAGTTCTGAAAGTGAAGAACTGAAAGACAAAAATCCTGACACATATCCTTGTGATGTGTTGGCAAGGCAGTGAAATTCTGCAGATGTCCACTAATGCCGACATAGTTTAGTAGGGAAAACGTATCCATAAATCACCAGATCGTAACTGGTTGTTGGCTCAAATAATGCCGTTGTGGGACAAGTTGGAAGTAGGGCATGTATTACAAATCGAAATCGTCCGAAACGGCAAAAAAGAACTGAAACAGATTCAGTTGTAAGCAAGATGCATATTTAAATTTCTGTAATTTTTAACCTATTCTATTTTACAGGAGGCACAGCAGCCTAAAAGTAATTATAGCGGTTTAAAAATTGGTCTGAAGACAAGAAAATATTTAAAGAAAATTCATAGTAGTTATTATATAAAGATATATTTTTGCTCAAAAAGAATATATTTATCATAAATAATTTTAAGAAAAACTAAATGCTGATTTATGTTGCTTTTACAACTCAAAATAGAAATAAGACACTATAAAGTAGCGGGCATAAAGGAATTGAGAGCAAATGTTAAGAATGATTAGTAAATGGCACATTTAGTTTTGTCAACGAGCTTATAACAATAATGCAACTATAAAACTTAACTTAGCAGACATTAAAAATTTTAAATATTGACACCTGAAAATGGCGAAACAAAAGAAAGAAAACGAGAACGGAGGTTCGCAAAAACCTTTGAAAAACAAAACAAAGCGTGAACAAATAAAAGAAAAAGCTATAGAAGTTACCCTGCGAGTTGATTTTTTTGTAGAAGGGGAAGTTATGGTAGAAATAAAAGCCATTGAAAAATTAGAAGACTTGCACAAAGCACAAGCCATTAACTATTGCAAAGCATATGGCATCGCAGATGATTTGTTAATCAATTTTTGGGGCAAAAGTTTAGATTTTAAAAGGGTTTACAATAAAAATCATGTTATTCCTAAAATCAAGTAATTGTGTTCAGACAATTTTCAAACTTATCAAATTTCAAAATGTCCAGTTTATTTACTAATATACTGGACAATATAACTATCTTTGAACTGCAAAAAAAGAATGAAAATAGCTGAAAAAATAGCATTTATAATTGACAGGCTGCCCAAGGGATATGTATTCACCTATGCTGACTTTACAACAGAGGTGAGCCAAAAAGAGGCAGTAATAAAAGCCCTGAACCGTATGGTTGCTTCGGGCAAGATTGCCAAGCTATCCAAAGGGAAATACTACAAACCCGAAATCACCCCTTTTGGTAATCTGCAACCCACTCAGGCACAAGTAGTAAAAGACCTGTTGGAAGAAAACGGAAAAATTACAGGTTATCTTACGGGTTATAGTATTTATAACCAATTGGGTTTAACTACACAGGTAAGCAATATTATACAAATAGGCAAAAATCAAATTCGCCCTAATTTTAAACGAGGACTCTATACTATTGCTTTTGTAAAACAAAAAAAATACCATTACAAGAGAAAATATTCCTTTGTTGCAGTTGCTGGATGCCATTCGCTACATCAAAAAAATACCTGATGCTAGTATTGAATCATCCTGCAAGCGTTTTTTAGCCCTTATCAAAAATTTTACAGACAGAGAAGTCAAAACATTGGTTCGCCTATCTTTAAAATATCCACCAGCTACACGAGCTTTATTGGGTGCTATGTTGGAGCTCCACTTGACTTGTAATCAAGATCCCGTAAGGGTTTTAATCGGGGTTCGAATCCCTCCAACGGCTCAACTGCCTTCTTAGTATAGTGGTATTATATCGGATTTGTAACCCGAAGACATCAGTTCAATTCTGATAGAAGGCTCAAATGCACTTATAGTTTAATTGGCAAAATATCAGTTTCGTAAACTGACGTTCCAGAATCGTTGTCTGGTAAGTGCTCAAGATTACTAACAGCAATTTTTAAAACTTTCAGGTTAAGAAAAACAAAAACAGTAATCTGTTATTGCCCTTGTAACCAGTTTTGTCTTCGAAACAGTTATCTGTAATCGGATGTTGGAAATGCGGGTTCGAATCCTGTCAAGGGTACAATGGCTCTGTAGCTCAACTGAATAGAGCACCTGGCTACGAACCAGGAGGTTGGGGTTTGAGTCCCTTCAGAGTCACAAAAATGCGGGTATCGTATAATGGAGCTGAGAAGCAGATTATATTGGTCTTCCAAACCGAGGATGAGAGTTCGATTCTCTCTACCCGCTCAAAAGCAACATTGGTGTTAATGGTAGCATATGACCCTTCCAAGGTTGAGGTGTCGGTTCGAATCCGATATGTTGCTCAGTACATTAATAAAGCAAAATCCGCACAATAAAGCAATCAACTTTAGTAGACAAAATCTACTTTATTGTATTAATTATCAATATAATATCATCGAAAATGCACAATATTATTAGTAATGATATTATTCGAAACATAGTCCTGTAGCTCAGTTGGGAGAGCGTTTCCGTGACATGGAAAAGGTCGCAGGTTCAATTCCTGTCGGGACTACTAAAATAAAATCATCAAATTATGAAAACTAATAAACAAAAAATGCTGGAAGCACAAAAGGTCGGATAGTACCGACCAGACAACACAGAAGAAGAAAAAAAATATACTGATAATTTCAATATAATTTTTTCATTTTTTCTTAAATCATACCGTTGTGGTATTTTAACATTTTGTGGTTCTGATGTTCTAGTTAATTTTGACATCAATAGCGAAGAAGGAAAATTTGTATTTCGCTCATTTGAAAATGGTGAATACAAAGTAACAACACCCACAACCAGACACCCAAATATTGTTAAAGGTGTTATAATAGGTAAAAAGAGTTGGGGGTTGTGGTTAAATCAATGGACTGATGGTATTTCAGAAGGTTCATTTACAAAAGATGAAATTTTTTCAGAATTTGAAAAGCATAGTATAATTATTCCTGAACCATTATTAAACGATTTTTACAATGTTTTGAACAAAAAAATACTAAACAAGATCCGTCAAATATAATATATATGTTTATGGAAAAAACATTAGAAAAATTCGGCTTTATAAAGAATGGATTGTATAGTTGGTCTAACGAACCATTTCATGTATCAATTTATTTTGATGGATTAACAATAACACAAATAGAAGATGATAAAAGCTCAGTTCTATATGATGGTGTTATTCCAAAAAATGAAAAGGATGAAATAGAATTAATAGAACATTACACAAAGCTTAAAATAGTAAATAAATATGTAGAAGAATTATTAGATTCAACAAAGTCTACAAGAATATTTTCCAATACGTCACTGTATATATCCAATTTACTTATAAATTATTTTAAGTATAATGGTGAAACGGAAGAAGATGTTTGTAAAAAATTAAACATAGATAAAAATACTTTGAAATTATATTTAACTGGTTCTTATGATTTTAAATTATCAGAAATTTCAAACATCTCAGTCCTGGTAGGAAAGGTAATTTATATAAAATAAAACCTCTTCAAATGAGAGGTTTTTTATTTTAGAAAAGAACGGAAAATGAAAGAAAATTTATTTAAGAAAGTTAGTGGTGAAAAAATTGAAAACATTGTTGATTACATTGTTGATTACACCAAAAGAAATGGTCATGGAACTTTGCATTCAAATATTCAAATATGTTAGGTTGTGACTCTCAGCCACACCGTAAGAATCTTACATATGCCTTAACTATTGTTATGTATGATAATTTTAAACATAATGGTGCTCACTGTATTTTTAAAAGATTAAAAATGCCAAAATCTTATTTGAAAAAAAGAAAGAGAGTATCACAATGGCATTATGATGTTATTGAAAATTATAAAGACAATAACTTAATGCCTTTAAATGATTACATTACAGTTAAATTATGGAATGAAGTAGAATACTTAATGGAATTAGGTATTTGGTTAGATGAAAAATTAAAAGGTAAATATTTCGTTAAGCATGAAAAGAATGAATATGATGGTTCGGTTCCTTATAGATTGCCTATAATCCATTTGGATTTCAATTCAAATGAAGGTGATAAGCAAAAAAACAAGTCTAACAAACTTTATAATGCTGCTATGGGTATGTTTTGTAGTATGGGATTTAAAGTTGTTGGTAAACCTAAAGCTTACGCAAGTTCAAGTGCTGCAGATTCACTTTGTAAGTAAAATAAAAGCCAGAAGAAATTCTGGTTTTTATTTTCATATTATTAAAATAAACCATAGCAGATGTATCATTGGTATCGGTTTATATTTTGCAAACTTACATCCCAACTATTAAAAATTAACAATAATTTAACATAAAAATCATAAAAAAATAATTTTCTTTAATATATAAGGAAATATATTTTATGTGGTTAAAATCTAAAGAAGGGAAAAACTTTCAAACAGAATTAACTCAAGACTTAATTTCAATTATCCATTTTTTTATGAAAATGTATTCAAACTGAAGAAAAGAATTAAACACTTTAAAAAAGTGAAGATAATTAAATTACGAAATATCGAGTTTCATTAAATGAATGTTTATATAAATTTAATGTTTTTAAGCAAAATTCAAGTCATAAAAGTTTAGTTTTAAATTATGTTTTTTATGATTAATTATTTAGTTTATTGAATTTTGTATTTTATAGCAAAAAATTGGTTTGTAAAACATAAAAATAAAAAAAAATGAGTTTTTTTAATTAATATATAACATTAGAAAAAACAATTAAATTAATATGGAATATTTAAAAAATTATAGTCAATTCTCACAAATAGAACAGATAGATGAAGGTTTATTTTCATCAACAGAACAAAAAGGTTGGGAAAGACTTGACACCAACTCTTTGACACATTTTATTGTTCAATCATGGAAAAAATCTTACACACATGAAACAAACTTTAAGAAAATTAAAGTTAATTTAGCTGACATTACAAAAGAAGATTGGCAAAGATGGGCAGAAATTTGCAAACAAAATAACCAAGATTATAAAAAGGTTGCCAATGCTGTTAAAAATGATGAAAAATTGAATAAAATAAATAATTATATTATTTTTAGAGCATCTAAATCAGCGATGGCTAAAAGTTCTGGTTCACATACTTTTGGTGGTGTTGTTGTTGTTCCACCAGAAAAGAAAGAATTTGATCCAATTGTAGCGGTAAAGAATGCTTTTAAACAAATACCTGATGAAAATACAGAAGGATAAAAACCATCTTAATTTTTTAAATATCAAAATAAAAAAGGATTTGGGTTTGTTCATATGATGACTGCAAGTATCATGTATTGATATTATGTCATTGTACAAAATATCCATAATCAAAATATTTTAACGATCCTTAAATCGTTAAATACATTTTAACGATCCTTAAATCGTTAATATTAAAAAAAATAACACATAATAGTTCATTTTTATTTACAAATGATAATTTTCTATTGATTGTTTTAAAGTAAAGTTTTTTCTTTTATTTTTTCTTCTACTCTATTTAAAGCAATTTCATAATGTTTTTTTATCAATTCACTACCAATATAATCACATTCATTTTCAATACAACTTAATTGTGTTGTTCCTATACCAGTAAAAGGATCATAGATCAAACTACCTTTTGGAAAGTAAATGTTTATGAGTTGATTTACTAAATCTTGTGAAAACGATGCTTTCAATTGACATTTGTATCCATCATTATTTCTTGCTTCAATATAATTTACATAGTTTTTGTAAAATTTTTGTCCTGTTTTTTTATTTACCTTACTTACTTCTTTGTTAGTTTTAAATGTGTGTAAATGTTCTTTCTTTACAAAAACATAAATCAATTCAGTAATTCTACTCAATTTAGTTGGAGAAGTTTGAAAAGGTATTGCATTTGACTTTTTCCAACAAATAATATCGGCAATAGTTAAATCTGTTTCGTTATGAATTTTAGCAACTAATAATATCGGTAAAATTGGATTATCTTTTGCATAAGATATGTTATAGCAAATTACTCCTTTATCCTTTATCACTCTTGAAAATTCTTTAAATTCATTGGTTCTTATTTCAAGATAATCATTCTCACTTAATCCATCTAATTCAGAATACCCATTATTGTAATAACAATCACTTCTTTCTGTGTTGATGTTATATGGTGGTGATGTAATTATCCCATCAATAAATTTATCTTGAAATCTTTTTAATGTAATCTTACAATCTTCGTTATAAATTATATTTCGTTCCATACTATTTCTAACATTAGATATATTCAAGTTTTATGTTCAATTATTGTAGTATTGAAATAATAATCCATCGCATTTACCTACTATATTCAGTTTTCATTTTTTGTTTTTTATTATATTCAAATATTTAATAAAAGTTTTCCTACTATAGTTTAATTGTATCATCATTCACAAGAACATATAAATAATTAGATGATATATGTGTTATAATTTATGGTAAAAAATATTACGACAATAAAAAAATTATCAACATGGATTAAACAATTTAATATAACACATATATAATCCTACAACAAAAGAATATTGATTTTAAATGTTGAACAAACACATTTAAATAGAAATCAAATTATAAAGAATGAGGTTAAGTAAATCAGAAGAAAATACTTTAAGAAAAGGACGTTGTTGGCTTTATCTTGATAACAACTATAATAAAACCATAGGTGTAGAATGGATTTTTAAACCATTTCATATATTTAATTGTAGTTTAAATATAGATGGTGTAGAACATGATTATACATTCAATTTCTGGTTTCTTTTCTTTGAGTTTTATATTACATTTTCTGGTATTTTTAAATGGTATCCAAAAGAATGGAATTCTTACGCCAATGAAGGTAAAGGTGGTTATTTAAATTGTGCTAGAAGAATAGGTATATCTCAATATGGTTGGTTTTTCACATTTTATCTGTGGCATGATGGTAAAGATTCTTGGTATCCAGATAAATGTGATAAAATATTTTATAAGTATTTTAATATGAGAGATTTTATAGTAGGTTCCCACAAATACCATACTATTGAAGAAGATGAATTTGAACAAGAAGTAGAAATGCTAGAAAATACATATAAAGTAAAAGTAACATATAGATACTGGCACTTGAAACACAAAAGATGGATTTTCAGATTTTTGAATAAAAAAGGGAAAGGGTTTTCTTTTGATGAAAGTGAAATAAGATATCCAATCAAAAAATTAACTGACTTAGATAAAAAAATGATAAAAGAGAACGGTTGGAGTTATAAAAATTATGAAAGAAATATGTCAAGAGAACATTATATATTAAAAAAAGATCAAAATATAAATGATGCTGTTAGAATGTACAAAGATAAAGTATTAAAATTAAGAATGTTGGAAAGCAAAGATTGGGTTCCTTTTGATTTTAGGAAAAATTATTATAGAGAACAAAAATTAAAAAGAGTATTAAATAATGAAATACAAACAATATAAAGAAATATATTCTGATTACCAGAAAGAAATAAACTAAATGAAAAGCCATTACATTTTTTCTTTATTAATGAAAATGATTTTAAACAAATACCTAAAATTTTGACTATCATTAAAAAAGAATACTCTATGTTTTTTAGAGATGAAAAATTAAATAGGATATTGGATGTTCATTAAGAAATTAGAGTTCAAAAATATAAATTCTTACGGTAATAATCTTCAAACATTGGAATTTGATAATAAAGGTGGTTTGATTTTATTGGTTGGTCATAATGGTACAGGTAAATCAACTATAAAACAATCTTTAGAACTATGTTTATTTGGAAAAGTTCAGGGTAAATCTGGTAAAAGATTGGCTCTAACAAAACTTCCTAACAGAAGGAATGGAAATTTATATACAGGTGTGTTTTTTAAAAATCAATTAGGTCAAGATATAATAATGAAAAGATATATACAACCTAATAATTTTGAAATGTTTGTTAATGAAGAACCTTACACCGAAAGATTTAAAATTATGTCTGAAAAAGACAGAGAGAAACTTATAGGATATAGTTTTGAAATTTTTAAGTCATTTATATCACTTAATATGAATGATTTTAAGAACTTTATATCCTTGTCAAAAGAAGATAAAGAAAATTTATTGAACAAATTATTTAATTTAAACGATTTAGATACATTATATTCTATTACAAAAGATTTAGATATTTCAAATCAAAAACTTATTACTGATTTAAATAATGAAATATATCATAATGAACAATCTATATTAGAATATAGACAAACAATTCAAAATATAAAACTTACACAACAGAAAACAAGAAATGAAAGATTAACTGAATTAAAAGAACAAATAATTTCAAAAAAACCAACATATATCGAATATGAAGAAGAAATAAAATCTCTTGATAAACAAAAAGAAGATACTAATAAAAAACTTAGCAAATTATATCAAATCAAATCTGATAAACAAAAAGAAAAAACAAAACTTGAAGTTGAAATTGAATCACTTGAAGAAAAAATAAAGGTTTTTGAAAGTGGTATTTGTCCTGTGTGTGATACAGATTTGAGTGAAGGACATGATGCACATTTAACAGAAATGCACGATCAAATTAAATTAAAAAAACAACAAATTCAAGAATGTGACAAGTTCTTAGAAAGATGTATTTTGGAAGATACTAAAATTAGAAATACTTTTGATTCAATTTATAATAAAAAGAATGATGTTCAGAATAAACTAACTGAATTAAAAACAGAACTTGCTCTATTAAATAAAGAATATAAAAATTTGAAAAACCAAAGTGAAGATAATACAACAGAAAACCTTGAAACGAAGATAAATATTTTGAAAGAGACAAACAAACAAAAATCAGAATTACTAAAATCTTTGAACAAGAAATCAGAAATTTACGAAGAATTGAAAAAAATGTTTTCTGTAGATGGTGTCAGAAAATCTATGATTAAGAATGCTTTGATACCTATAAATAAATATCTTAACAATTATTTAACAAAGTTAAATTCAGAATATCATGCACAATTAAATGAGAATTTTGATGCTAATATATTTGAACTTGGTATATTAAATATTGATCCAGAAACATTATCAAAGGGTGAAGATAAAAAAATAAATATAGCGATTGCTTTGTCTTATTTGAATTTAGTATTGGAATTGAAACAATCAAATATAATGTTTTTGGATGAAATATTTGATGGTGTTGATGTTAATAATATAAATCTGACGTTAAATGTTTTAAGAGAAATAGCTTTAGAACACAAGATTAATATAATTATAGTAAATCATGGTATGGAACAAATTGTTGATCTTAGTATATTTGATAAAATTATACGTACAAGTAAAGATATATTTTCAAATGTTGAAATAATTGATAATGATAATATTACATAGGTTCTGAACTTCTTGTTCTATCTTTTGTTAATTTTTTACTTCTATTTTTATAATCATCCCAATAATTTTTTTTAATATTTTTTTTGATCTTTTTTCACGGTGTTAATCCTTGGTTTCATTTTATAATAAGAACCGCAATATTCACATCTATCCTTTTTAGGATTTAATGGTGCGCCACAACTATTACATCTATCCTCTTCTGAACAATTTCCTGAAAAGGTATCCTGTTCTGAAAAATTTCCTGAAAAGGTTTTAAGAAACTTCATATTATATAATTTTTGGGAACTATATACTTGTTTAACCTAATTCCTATTAATTATATAAATAAAATTAGGAAAGTTTAATTATTTTATTTACATTTGTAAAAACTTTTCCGTGATTTTATCATATAATATGTATGATAATCTTACAGAAATTCAATAATTTAGTCCAACTTTTCACATACTTTAATAATGAACGAGTATGTAGAGAATACTTGGAACAAATTAGATGGAATGGTAATATAACCTGTCCTTATGAAGATTGTAAGCACGATAAAGTTTTCAAATATAGTAATGGTAAAGTTTATAAGTGTGATAAATGTAAGAAACAATTTTCAGTAAGAGTTGGAACAATGTTTGAAGGAAGTAAAATATCTCTACAAAAATGGTTCGCAGCTATTTATCTCATAACTTCTCATAAGAAAGGTATATCATCTTTACAATTACACAAATATTTAGGAATTACTCAAAAAACAGCTTGGTTTATGCTTCATAGAGTTAGACATAGTTTAGGATTAAATAATCAACCAACTGATAAGTTAGAAGGAACTTGTGAAGCGGATGAAACTTATATTGGTGGCCAAGAAAAGAATAAACATCAAAGTAAGAAAACAAAAGGAACACAAGGTAGAAGTTTGAAAACTAAAACTCCTGTTGTTGGTATCATCCAAAGAGGTGGTGAATTGAGAGCTAATGTTGTAGATGGAACATCAGGAGAAATCTTGAAGAAGTTTATACATGAAAACTTGAAATCAGGAAATCCATTAAATACGGATGAATGGTTAGGATATAAAGGATTATCTAAAATCTTTGATCATAATGTTGTAAAACACAATAGTAAAGAATATGTTAAAGGTGATATTCACACTAATACAATTGAAGGATTTTGGGCAATTTTGAAAAGAGGAATAATGGGAATTTATCATTCAATGAGTAGAAAACATCTACAAAGATATGTTGATGAATTTGTATTCAGATATAACACTCGTGGATTTTCTGAGAGTTATAGATTTGATTATGTCCTAAATAATATTAACAATCGTTTAACCTATAAAGAATTAAAAAATGTTGGAAGTAATTAAAAAATGGAAATTGAACCAAACTTTACTGGCTCAAAAAATGGGTATGTCAAAAGTTGTTTTTGGAAATAAATTGAATGATGGTTTGTTTTCAGATGATGAATTGGTTAGGTTAAAAATGATTTTAAGAGAACTTTATAGTGATTTAGATGGTGTGATTGATATTGAGTTTAATGATATGTTAAAATCAATTATATAAATATCTTGGGTATTCAATGACACTGGATTGATTTTTAGTTAAATCTAAACCTACATTTTTTTGAGGCTTCCTTTTATTATTTTACCCAATCAGGATTTGTCTCGCCTTGAACTATAAACTCATTTTTCTTAATTTCCTTTGTTAAATCAAGTCCTATTTTAATTTTCTTCATCTGTAAAATCGTCAAATTTTTTGATGTATGGAGAATAATCTATTATTTTTGGATAACCTGGAATAGATGTAGTGTAATTCTCATATATTTTCCAATCATCTTCAATTTCTTCTAAAATTCTTTCTGAATTTTTCAAAAAAATATCAGCCTTTCTCTTAAATATTTTAAACCAATAATTTAACCAAATCATTATGTTATCTGATGATATTGTCTTAACATCATTTTTAATGAGTAGAGAATTAAAATGATTTACTTCTTCACTTGTAAGTTTATTTTCTAATATTTCCAATTTTATGTTCTTGATACTATCGTATAGTTTGTAGGTCTCCCATTCTTTTAATCTGATTAATGCTTGCTCTTTTGGACATCTACCATCACTTTTAACATAGATGTAAGTTTGAGCAACATTAGCATTCACTTCATTATCTAATGTTTTATAAAATACATCAGTTAAAAACTCCATTGCTTTTGACATTGGATAATCTTTGAACTCTCTTAGACTTAATTTAATCCTGTTATATTTAGGATATTCTTTATCATTTCCTATTCCAAGGATTTCCATAACATGAGTTAATTCATGAGCAATGTTTTCTTTAACTCTCTTCTCTCTGCCGTTAGTAGGTATTCCAATATTTACGGTTATGTTATTGAGTTTATCAATCTGTATATTGGAATAATAGTTGTTTAGATGATTAAACTTTATTTTTAAGTCTCTAAATCCTAATTTTTCTTTACCAAATTTATAAGTATGTGATGAGAATGAATTATCTAAAAATAATTGATATATTTTATCAACATCTTCTTTAATTACATCTGATATTCCTTTTCCTTCGTTAATCATATGTTATATATTTAATTCTTCAATTTCAAATTATCCTTTAAATATTCAGTATAATTTAGAATTATTTTCTCACTTATTGGATATTCTGATGTGTAATTGTTCAATTTATTAATATCTTCAATAACTTCTTTTATTATATTATCTTGTTTTTTAAGTAGTTTTCTAATATTTGCGTTTATTATTTTAAACCAATTATCAATATATCTATCTATATCTTTCTCATAGATAAAATCTAAAAAATCATCAACTCTATTTTTTATCAATATTTCATTAAATTCCACAAAATCAATTTTATTTAACCTTACATCACTTTTAAACTTTGATACATTGAAATTTAGTAAATTTTTATATTCTTTTCTTATTTCATATTCTTCTAATTTTGATTTTAGATAATTTTCATCAGAATAATTAAAACTTCTCAGATAAGTATATGTTTGATTAACGTTAGCATTTACTTCGTTATCTAGTGTTTTATAAATAAGATGTTTAAAAAATTGGAGTTGTTTAGATTCTGGATCAAATTCAATAAGAGATTTTTTTATCTTATTATAATTTGGATATCTATATTTTTTATCTTCTATTTTAGAAACCTCTATAAAGTGATTTAATTCATGAGTTATAATTGTTTTTAACTTTAACTCATCACAGTCTTTTGGGCAAGTTATCAAAAAGTAATATTTACCTGATTTTTTATAAAACTTTGAATCATAATTTCCTTCTGAGAATGTTATCTCTACCATCCTATTTAGAATCTGATGATTAAATGTTTGATATCCAGTTTTCTTGAAAATATTAAATAGATTCTCAGTTTCTTCTTTATTTAATTCAGATATTCCTCTTCCCTCGTTGATCATATCTTATATATTTAATTCTTCAACTTCATAATTTCTTTAAGAAATTCTTCTACTGAGTATTTAGAAAAATCAATATCAAGTTCTTTTTGATTAACACCATTTGGAATACAAATATCTGAGAATACTTTATCTATTCTTGGATCTTTTCTATCTGACATAAATTCCCATTGTATATAGTTTATTGCTTCTAAATGAGAATTTATATCATTTTTTAGTGGTTTATAATCATTTGTTTCAATTTTTGATTTTGAAATCTTATAATACTTCTCAATATTAATATCTTCAAATAAGTCTAAAATTGATGATATACAAATAAATGAAATCTTAGTTATAATTGGATTGGAAGAGTTTTCTGTTAAATTATGAAACTCACTATTTCTAAGGTTAAGTCCTAAATAATCACATAGAATCATTTTCAATCCATTACATATGTTTGGATATTTATCTCTAAAATTGGGTGAGTCCAATAATTCACCAAGTGTCTTATTTTTTAGATTTGACTTCTTATATAACCAGTTATTTTTAATAAACAACTCTCTAACTAATGGTTCAATTAGTTTTAATGACACCATATTAATTGATATCCAATCATTTTCCTTTTTTGATTTATTAAAGGTTTCTAATATAGTTTTCCCAATAGAATCCGAGACAGACTCATTTATTGTTAGATCATCAATATTATCAAATAGAATACTAAATATAGAAGTATAATATTGCTTTATTAACTTCTTTTCAATTATTTTATTGAATGATTCATTTATATTGGACATTGATGAATAGTCAAATACAGAAAAGTGGTCTATAGAAGTCTTTTCATATTTCTTTGAATCAGTATTTTTAAGTAGATTACTATATTCTTCTACTATTTTTCTACAATAAAAATTTGTGATATTGTTATTTTTATAGATGTTTAGTGAATCTATGTATGGCTTAACTGGAATTTCAAATTCATGACTAATTTCAATTAATGATGATTTACCAATTTCTTGTATTTTCAATAACTCTCTTAAAGAGTTTTCATCTGTTTTTGATTTTTCTTTTAATTCATTTATATAATTTAAATCTAAATGTCTTTTATCCACTACATATTACTTATTTTTATCTTACTATTTTGGTATTTTTCCAAAATGTATCATTAATAATACCCATAATAAATTTATCACAACTATCCAAATCTAACATATCATTATGTTTATTCTTATCACCATCAGTTCGTAAATATTTATTAGATATAATTGAAACATTATCATTCTTAGTTGTTCGGATCTTATCTTCTAAATTATTAGATTTTGCTTGTTTTATGAATTCTTCTTTTGAAGTATTTTTATACTCATTTGGATTTTCTACTTCAACATTATCAGACTCTTCATAAGCCCATCCTAAATTAGATATAGCACCATTTTTATCTTTTCTATACAATATATTAACATTCTACTTCTTTATTTTTTATCATAGTTTAAAACTATGTTTCTTTCTTCTTCTGTTAGACCAAAATAATCAAATAGAAGTTCATCTGTCCATTTTTTATTAAAATCTAAAACAGGTATATAACTGAAAATCATACTTGTAAAACTTCTATCATATTGCTTAATCAACCTTAGATATTTAGAAAATTTTGTATTTAGAAAATATATGAAATTTTCAGCCTCTAATTTATTATTAAACTCAAAATATGATATACCCTCGGTTGTTATAAAATTTGGTTCCAAAACATCTAATTGTGAGAAATTGCCATTTATATAACCTCCATATATTTTTTCAAAAGAAACTTTGAATTTATCAAAAGATAATGTTTTGAGTTCAGTATCTTCAATTTGTAGGTTTAGATTTATATCCTTTCCTTTCGATGCCCTTACCTTATATTCTATACCATTTTCTTTTTTAATTTTGTTTGTCTTGGGTAAAAGATTTGTCTTAATTAATTGTGGATTTTTATACAATTCGTTTAGGAATTTATTAGATTTTGATTTGATCTTATTTATTATAGATAATGATAAATCATCAAAGAGAAAACCATCAATTAATAATTCTCTATTTGACACTAAATCAATTTCAAAATCACAATTAACAATCATTTTATTTACACCTTTTGCGAGTTTTAAAATGGAAACCTCACCAACGCCTGTTGTAGAGAATATATCATCACCTTTCTCTATTATATTAATATTTGATATACCATAATCAATTATTTCCTTTCTAAATTCTTTAAATGAATTATTTGACCATTTTTTTGGAACGATGAATATTGAATTATCAGATTCCTTCAATGATTTAGATATAAAGTCTTGGTAAATTGATCCACTATTTGTTCCTTGTCCTGTATTTGACTTATTATAAGGGGGATTTGTGCAGATTAAATCAAACTTATCAACACCAAAAGTCTCCTTAATATCCAATTTCAAATAATCACCTCTATTAAAATTCATCTTGTATTTATTCTCAGGATCAAATAATTGAAGATAAATAAACAAGTTTTTACTTTGATACTCATTGATATAGATAATTTCTTCTAAAATCCATTTTAGTCTTTCTTCACTATCAGGAAATTCATCAACTAACCCTTTCATAAATTTATCAACAAGAACAACAGAGTAGTTTCCAATTCCCGCACATGGATCCAATACTTTAACATCCTTTCTTCTCCAAAAAGATTCATCCATTAAATTCAATTGGTCTTCCACACAACCAGGTTTCCCATAAAGTGGTGTAAAAACCTCTCCCAAAAGTCTTTTTTCCGTATTACTTGGTTTCAAATAACTATCCACCAATTCCATTAAATTTGCTAACATATCAATAATAATACCAGGATTTTCCCTGATACTATTATATATTAAATTTACGTTTTGGTTGAATAAATAAAGCTTCTTATTGATAATCTCCTTATCATAAATATTATCATAGATGAACTTGATAACTGATAAATTAACCTTATCAACATCATTCATTCCTAACAATAAAGTTTCCAAATACATCTTCTTTTCCAACTCACCAATACCCGAAACAATCGTATTATCTTCTTCTAATGCCTTAAAACAATCATCTACATTATCATACTTAAAGTAAGTGAATATACTTAATAACATAGTCTTATCAACTAATGCCTTAGCAATCTCCATTAACTTAGCCTGACTTATAACTTCTTCTACTTTTCCTTTACCACTACTTTTCTTCTCAGATTTTCTACTTTTACCCTTATCAATACCATCACTATTCAAATCTTCATCAGAAGATGATGAACCACCTTTGATACCAATTGCCATTAGAGCCTTACTGATATTATCATGTCCTAATTTATCTTGTAAAATAACAGATTGATAGTTAAATCTAGGTCTTTCTAAAACAGCTTTATTATATTCGTTGTTAAAACCATCAAAATCAACCTTAATCATTTCGCCTTCAATTCTATTGAAGATATTTACACACTCAACCCACTCACTTATATTTTCGGTTAGTGATTTACCATTGTTTTTAGAAATGATGTTCTGGTATTCCCACATCAATTCAAAACTTCTAGCAGCATTAAAATCCAATACCCAACAATTTGTCTTACCTTCTCTTGGGGATTGACATCTAAATGACGCTTGAACGTATTTATCAACTGATCTCCAATCATTCATTAGTGCAACCATATCACAATCATCTAGTGTGATTCCGGTTGTTAATTGGTCGACTGCTAAAATTAAACTCCTTTTATCACCAGATTTGAAATCTCTTTTAATCTTCTTCATAAGATTTTTAGAAGAATATTCACCGCTATTAGTGATATGTATATTAAAATCATCATATGATTCTAACTCCTCTAATAATTCTTTCAATTTATATTGAGCGGTGATATTTGGAAGGAACAATAAGATAGATTTTACAGCAGAGAATTCACGATTATTTTTAAATGGATAAGAAGTTCCTAATTTATCTCTACGACAAATAGAATTATCACCAATTAACTTCTTAAATAGATAAACAATATCAGATTTGTAATAAAATTCATCACCTTCTATTCTAAAAAATTTATCAAATTTAAATTGTTCCTCATCAGAAAAATATTTCAACTCTGATTTTTCACCATTAGATAAATTCCAAATAAGAAAGTTAATATCAGCATAAGGATACAAATCGGGATATTGTTTCTTTAATTGAATCTCTTCAACCAAAGTATAATTATGAATTTGTTCTTTTGAAAATCTACCACATAGAAGATTTCTTGTTGGTGTTGCTGATAAACCCAACATTCTTGTATATTTAATCTTATTTAAGAAATCTTGTGTTTTTTCAGTCTCAACTCCATAATGAACTTCATCTATCACAAGTAAATCAAACTCTATATCCTTAATTAAGTCAAACTTTTCTTTTTCAAATACTTCTTCTCCGCCTTTAACATCTTGTAGAGATAGAAGAACGATTGAATTTTTATCAGGATTTAGTTCAATTTTATCTAAACCAGAACCAATAATAACTTCAGTATTTGAAAATCCTTTGAATCCTAATATAACTTCTTCCCATTGAAAGTTCAATATGGGGTATGATGTTAAAATGACAACATTCTTATAGTTGTTTTCTTTTATGTTATAGATTGTGGTAAATGTCTTACCAGATCTTGGTTTGTGAGCTAATAAACATCTTTTATCATCAGAACTGAAACACTCATTGATTTTATTGTTTGCTTGGACTTGATGTGGTTTCAGTTTAATTTCTGATTTGTGTAGGTCAGAGTTATCCAAGATAGATTCAATAACCTTTTTGATTTCTTCTACACCACCATCAACTTCAAACCATTCTCGGTTATCTCTAACTCTTTTCCCAAGTCTTTCATAAAATCTGTGGATTTTCTGCTCAACTTCATAAGCAGTAAGTTCAGTTTCTCCAAAAAGATTAACTTCGTATTGTTTTTCTAATTTTTCAGGATTAGATGTTCCATCTTGCTGTGAAATACGGACAGAACCAGATTCCTGGTTAGTCATTCCAATTTTATACCAATTTTTGGATTTGTATGTTTCGGTTGTATAAACGTATATGATTTCTTTCATTGAATATTTATTAAAAAGATTAATTCCTCAAAGATAAGGAAAAGAACAAAAATTAAAAATAATATATAAATAATAGGAATTAGTTTAGGTTAAACAAGTATATAGTTCCCTAATTTTTTTAATTTACTTATACTATATATATAAAAATTCAAAAATAAAGTTTTATATATACTAAAAAATAAATGTTGATTTGATGATGCTTAATATTTTATTACAAATTACAACTACTGAGTATTTTCTTGAAATGTTTGATAGATATGGTGTAACATTAGTTTCACTTGTTGTTTTAGGATTTTTCACTTGGTTCTTAATAAAATTTATATTAAGAATGATGAAAAGACAAGAGAAAAAAATTGATGAACTTATTATAAAATTAGTTTCAAAAGATGATGAATATGAAATTGAAGAAAAACTAAGAAATGGTGCAGTAAATGCTAATAGAGTTAGACAATTAATATATCAATTATTAAATGAATTTGAAGCAGATAGGGTTTCTGTTTATGAATATCATAATGGTGGTAAATCTGTAGCTGGTGTTGATTTTAGAAAATGTTCTAATACATACGAAGCAACAGCTAAAGGTATAGATGAAATATATAATGAACAACAAAATTTACCAATATCTGTTAATTTTTTATGGAATAAACTTTTAATCGATAAAAAACCTATATTAATATCTAATATACACACTCTCGAACAAACAGATAATACTATATTTCAGATATTGAATAATCAAGGTATTAAGTCTTATTATTCAAGATTGATTTTAAATTATAACAACAAACCAATCGGTTTTATTGTCATTACGTTTTATAACAAAAATGTTTCATTGGATAATGAACAATTAAAAATATTTAATGATACATCCATAAGTATAGGAGGATTAATAAATAAATAAATAATAACTATGTTTATAACATTTTTTTGTCCGTTATTTATTGTAATAGTACTTATTTCATCAGTCATATTTTATATTAAATTTAATAGGATGAATGAAGAATACTCCAAAAAAATTGAACTATTAAATAAACAAATAGAAAATAAAAAGAAAAAGCAAAGTATAATAAAGATTAAATCATACTATGAATTTTTTAGAATAGTAAGGCGTGTATATGAAAATACAAAACCATTTACATTATCTGTTTTTACATTTGTTAAGAATAATAATTTAAAGTCTATCAATATAGACTTTGTTTATCAGATAAAGTCTGATGGTGGTGATGGAACTATAATATTCACAGGTGAATATGGGCAAGTACCAATAACTAATATAGATGTAATATCACAATTATATCAAACTAAAATAAATCTTTTGATAGATGATATATCAGACTTAGATGAATATGACAATGGTTTATATGAATTTTTGGATAAAAAAGGAATAAAATCAATGGTATTAATAAATATCTTTAATAAAAATGTTAAAAATTCCAAACCAATTGGTTTTTTTGTACTAACATATAAAGACAAATTTATAACAAAAGATGAAGAAAAATTTGTTTTAGAAGAATCTAAAAAAATTTCAGAACATTTAGTAAATATACTTAAATAATTATGAATGATTTAATAATTTAAAAAGAGTGAAGTTAAATTACTTCACTTTTTTTGTAAAAAATAAATAGATACCAATATGACAGTAGTTGATTATTTAATCGAAAAAAAGATTGTAAACGATCTTAAAGAATTCCAAGATTTATATGCTATAAGAGCATTCAAAATCAATGACAAACTTGTGTTAGATCCTAGCTTAGAAATCGAAGAAGAAAAAATTTATAAAATTCAAGTTGGATATAGGATAATTAATGTATAAAATACAAAATTCAATAAACTAAATAATTAATCATAAAAAGTATAATTTTCATTATATTTTTATCAAATATTTTGCTCTAATATGTAGAAACTTATATAAATAATTTTTTTATTCAAAATTTTGATATATATTTGTATAAAATTTTGACAATTATGCTTAAGAAAATAAAATATATGAAATGTGAGGATATTATGCTCCTTACTATATTTGCAAATATTAATATTAATCCTACTAAAGATGAAGATTATAAGTATAAAGATTTGTTTTTAATTTCATCTCAGAAGGAGAATCTTAAGAATAAACTTAATGTCGAAAAAGTTATCGATAAACTTATGTTCGATAATTATGATATTTATGTGAAAATCAAACAAATAATGAAAAAATATGATAATATAAATATTAAAGAGATGTTTGATGAGCAGACAGATAAAATATTTCTTGAATATAAGGAATATATTGAAAACTACATTCGTCTCTATGAAAAAATTATGTTTGAAACAAAGTTTGAATATGCTGATATTCGTTCTGTCCAGAAGTTTTTACTGATGGAAAAAATGGAGTCAGAAATCAGAAAAGAAAACTATGAAGTTTGTGCAAAAATTAAAAAACTCATTAATGAGGTGTAATAAATGAAAAATACAAAAGAATATATAATCTGTGCAGCTATATGGTATAAAGAGTTGCAATTAAAAAACCCAGATGTTTTAAAAATTAGAGGGTTTGCGCCTTATAATGTAGACAAAGGAATTGTTTTTTGTGGTTGGAGACATCAAAACTGTCTTTATCAAATGGTAGCCATTACAGGTTTTACTAATCATGAAGCTGGTCATAGTATTGAAGGATTTCTTACATCTAAAAACAGATTTGTTGATAGAGAAGAAGCAATGAAAATTGCAATAGAAGCAGGACAAGTAAAAGAAAAAGAAACTTGCAATAAATGTAAATTATTTTCAGAAGATTTATACTAATATAATTAAATTTGTGTTAGGAACATAAAAAACCTCACAACCAGTGAGGTTTTTGCTATTTTATGAAAAATACTTCTTAAAATGTTCTAAAAAGTTTTTATCTTTTTTAGCATTTTCGGGTTTAAATCTTTCCGAATTTTCAAGTTTTTCTAATATTCTACATTCATCTTTTGAAATATTGGTTGGTATATAAACTATAACACGAACAATCAAATCGCCGTATCCATAACCTTGAAATTCTGGTAATCCTTTACCTTTAATTCGCAATAACTTGCCTGAATTAGTTCCAGGGTCAATTTTTACTTTTACCTTTCCTCCTTCAATCAATGGAATTTCTATCGTATTTCCAAAAATTGCCTGAGGAATTGAAATGATTAAATTATAAATTAAATTATTATTTTCTCTTATATAATCGGGGTGTTTTTCTTCTTCTATTAAAATTATTAAATCACCTGGTATTCCACCATGATGTGCAGCATTTCCTTTTCCTGATAACGAAAGCTGCATCCCTTTTGATACACCTGCTGGTATGTTGATATTTATTATTTCTTCATCGTGAACTACACCTTCACCCGCACATTTATTACATTTGGAAGTTATAATTCTGCCTTCTCCATTACATGTAGGACAAGGAGAAGTAGATTGCATTTGTCCCAATATGGTTCGAGTAATCCTTGTTATATAACCTTGACCATTGCATGTTGAACATTCTCTATATGAATGATTATCTTTAGCTCCTGTACCATTACAGGTTGTACATTGAACAAGTTTTTTGACCTTTATTTTTTTCTCTACTCCAGTAGCAATCTCTTGTAAGGTAAGTTTAACCTTAATTCGCAGATTGGTACCCTTATTAACCTTTTGACGTGAAGTTCTATGTCCAAAACCGCTAAATCCGCCAAATCCACCAAAACCAAAATCACCAAAAATATCGCCAAATCTGCTAAAAATATCTTCTATGTCAAAACCACCAAATCCACTGCTTGCTGCACTGCTTCCTACTCCAGCATGGCCAAATTGATCGTAACGACGGCGTTTTTCGTCATCACTCAACACATCGTAAGCTTCTGCTGCCTCTTTAAATTTCTCTTCAGCATCTTTATCTCCCGGATTTCTATCTGGATGGTATTGCAGTGCTTTTTTACGATATGCTTTTTTTATTTCTTCTTTAGTAGCATTTTTAGATATATCTAATACATCATAATAATCTCGTTTTGTCATATTGTTTATTCTCCTATTATTACTTTAGCAAATCGAATAACTTTATCATGAAGCATATAACCTTTTTGAATCACATCAATAACTTTACCTTTCATTTCTTCGCTTGGAGCTGGCAAACGAGTTATTGCTTCATGAAAATCAGTATTAAATTCGATATTTTTTGATTCAATTTCTTTAATTCCTTGTTGTTTCATAAATTCATGAAATTTGGTGTTTATTAAATCAATACCTTGTTTAATTCCTTCTATATCATTGCTATTTTTTATAAAATTTTGAGCTCTTTCAAAATCGTCAAGAATAGAAATCAAGTTTGTTAAAACCATTTCACCTCCATATTTTAGCAGATCTGATTTTTCTTTTAATATACGTTTTTTATAATTATCGAAATCAGCAGATAAACGTAAATATTTATCATTAGATTCTTTATACTTTTCTATCAAATTTTCAATTTCTTGCTGTAGCTTTAATATTTCATTATTTAATTTTTCGTATTTTTTCTTTTTCTTAGATAACAAAGTACTTGCTTCCTTTTTTTTATTTTCTTTCGACAAATCAACATTTTCTTCTTTATCCTCTTTTACATTTTCTTTCGACAAATCAACATTTTCTTCTTTATTCTCTTTTATTTCGTTTACTTCCATATTTATTATTTTTTTTTTTTGCATGTTTATTAACAAACATTTTACCATTGTTAAAATAAGACAGTTTGTCAGTTATCGTTAAATCTGTTCCATATTAAGTTTTTCTTTAAATGATTTCTTTTTTTTACAAATATTTTGCCATTATTAAAAAAAGACAGTTTGTCAGTATTCATAAAAACTTGTTCTCAATAAATTATAATTATGTAAAAAAAATTAAAAAGTTTATAATTTTTTTATTTAGATATTTTACTGTATATTTGTATTATTTAAATTGAATTATTAACCTTTTAAAAAATCAAAATCAATATTAAGCATTGCAAGATGGTGGTGTTTGCGTATGAAGAAGAAGTCAATGCTACTGCCAAACTCCGATAATCAGACAGTAGTAGAAATCAGGTTCGGTAACGACACTTTGGCTTTCGCAACAACAAACGGTATTGCTTTTCTGGCAAACAAAAACTGTCAAGAAATACTTAACAGTTTAAACCAAAGGAAAAAGAAAAGTATCCCGTAACATTTAATGTTTTTTATGCGTTGTTAATAGCAAATTTTAAAAACTTAGGAAAAGGAAATTTACAACAATACATTCAAAATTTATACTTTTTTGATATAAATTATATATATGAATTTATTTTTTAAACAAAACCGATTTTATTATATAAAATAAAATATGACAATAGTAAAATCAGTCGAAGATGTAGTTTGGGTAACCAAAGAAGGGAAAGAAATTCCAATTAAAAATTTGGAAGACAATCACCTATATAATTGTATAAAAATGCTTGAAAACAATGCTAAAAAATGGCATTGGAAATAAAATTATCTTCATTAAAAAAAGAAAAAAGAGTAAGATATGAAAGGAATAAAAAACTAAGAAGGATTCTGAAAAAAGATGTAGAACCATATTTTACTGATTATGATATTATTTGGGAAAAATATGTTAACCAAATATATTGGGACTTAGTATATAAAAAGAAAAAAGAGAAAATATTTTATTTATATGAAAGAAAATACAATTGATTATATTTCTAAATAATAACCTTTTAAAAAATTATATATGATTACAATAGTAAAATACTCTGAAAAATCAATCGCTTTATTTGGTGAAACAAAAAAAATTAAAGAAGAATTGAAATCTATTGGTGCAAAATTTAATAGGTTTCTGAAAGATCCTGAAAATGAAGATTCTAAACTTGCAGGTTGGATTCTTTCTGCTAAAAAATTAGATATAGTTATTGAAACTCTTACTAGTCTTGGTGTAGAATTTGAAAATAAAATTTAAAATTATTTTTTATAGGTAAATATTCGTATATTTGTATTATTAATGAATAAAAATATTCTCAAAAATACTAGAAAATAAAAATCGGAAAAAAGTTTGAAAAAAATTTTTTTATCAAATTAAATTCCGTATTTTTGTATTATCAAATTAAAATTGTTAAACAATTAAAAATACAGAATATATGGCTAAGAACCTATTTGAAAAAGCAAAAAAAGAATCAAAAACTAAGTCAGTAAAGAAAGACGAAAAAATAATAGTAAATGTTCCTGGTGCCGAATTCGCTGAAAAACTTGAAAAATTCGCTACTTTGAAAGCTCAGATGGACGAGCTGAAAGCTGAACTAGCTATGTCACAAGAATTTGTGAAAAATGTTGGAATTGAGGAATTTGCAAAACTTGTTGAAACCAATAAAATTAATGTTGGTTCGTTCATTCTTGTTTCTGAAAAAGGTGGTTCTGTGATGGTTCTTCCTACCAAAAAGTATATCACCATTGACGAATCTGCTGCTGAAAACTTGAAGGAAACCTATGGTGAAGATATTGTTGATGAAGAAACTAGCTATGGCTTTAACACCGAAATTCTTATGAAGAATATGGATATTATCAGCGACTTAATTCAAAACTCAGACGCTATCTCTCAGGAAGATAAGGATGCTCTGATTGAAGCCACTACCAAGTACGCTATTAATAAAGACGCTCTGGATAAAGTTTATAACCTCGCTAAAAAAAGTGGAAAATCTGTTGCTGAAGTTATTGCTGATATTCAACCTGTGTTCCAGAACAAAAATGCTAAGGCATAGTCTGACAACCAGATATAAAAGCCACTCAAAAGAGTGGCTTTTTTATTTATATATTTTCGTATAAGAGGTTATTGAATGTATGTTTGAATACACAGTCATTTAAAACTGTTACTCAAATGGATAGAGGAATATTCCAACGAACCATTAGAATATATTTTTTTAGTATTTTCAGTTTTTTATAATTAGAATTTTTTGTATATTTGCATAATTAAAATAAAATTTTATGACACCATATCGAAATCAATATATCTACCCGCCTCGTCCAGAACACAAAATTAGTTCTACTAGTTTGAATAAATATGATACTGGTGAATATATTGCAGAACCTAAATTTAACGGTTCTAATATGGAATTGTACTTTAATGAGACCACAATTCATAAAGTAATGAACCGTCATAAAGACATTTTATCCAACAAGTTAAATGATTCTGAAATTTTATCTTTACACAGAGGTAAAGGTGAAATGGTATTGAATGGTGAATATATGAACAAATCAAAGAAAGACGAAAATGGTAAGTTTTTCAACCATAAACTCGTTATCTTTGATATTCTTGTATTAAATGGTGAACATCTCGTTGGCACAACTTGTTTAGAAAGATATAATATGTTACTTGATTTATATCCTGATAAAAAAGATTACAATGAGTATCTGTATCAGATAAGTGAAAATGTATTCCTTGTTAAATCTTTTGATAAAGATTTTTTAACTCTTTATCATAAAATTGTAGAGATTGATATGCTTGAAGGTTTGGTTTTAAAGAAAAAGAATGGTAAACTTGAACAAGGTACAAGAGAAAAGAATAATGTAATGTGGCAGTTAAAATGTCGTAAAGAAACAAAAAACTATCAATTTTAATATGAGGCGGCTTTACTCATGTTACTGTTTGCCAAGATTGTGGTTCAACTGGTCTAAGAGAGGATCAACATCCAGTAGATCCTTGTCATTATTGTGGTGGTAAAGTTAGCGAATATATTTCTGGTAGTAAGAGATTTGTTGCAAAGTGGTGTGAATATAATGGTGAACTACAATGGCTTAGTCGAATTGATTACGAAAATATGTCTGAAAAAGAAATAAAACAGAAAGTTAGAGAAATAAAATTAAATAGAATTTTGAATAGTTTATAATTTTTTTATCTCAATATTTTGCTGTATCTTTGTATTATTGAAAACGGAATTATTAACCTTTTAAAAGACACAACATGAATCTGGATTATAAAAAATTAGCTGAAATACAAACAGAATTTGATAAAAATTTTGATAAATCAGTTCTGATTGATGCTTTTGAAACATTGACAGAAGATGAAAAAGTTATACTTTTAGCTAGTATCACTAATAGTGATTATGATTACGAAGAATGTAAAGAACTTGATGAAAATAAAAATGAAAAACTATTAAAAATTTTACGTGATAAAACATTTAGGGTATACCTTGAAAAAGCGTTAGATATGGTTAAGAAAAGACAAATTTTTGACCACATTCATAAAGTTGAAAAATTTATGTTAACCTTTAAAAAATAAGCAATATGACTTGGTACGAAGATTTTGAACTTGAATCACGCAGAATGCAGTTTGGGATGACTGAAGACATTGATATATCTGAATTTATGGACGAAATTGAAAACACTGAACACTGAACTTGGTTAACAGCTTCTAAGCTGTAGGTTTGAATACATTCTGGATCAAATACGGTCACATATTTAAAATCCGTTTTTGTCTTTTATATAAAGATAAAAAAAAACGGATTTTTTATTAGTTTATTCATAGTTTAACATATTAATTAGCCTTATAAACTATTAATCCAATTAAATATCCTAATTAAATATGTTTTAAATTATTTGTAAAACAGATCATTTACTGTATCAAAATACATTTCATTTATTAGATAATAATTATCACAATAAAAAGATACTTCAACATCTTTTGAATTTTTTAAATTAGTGTCTTTATATTGTTCGACAATATAACGCAAATATTCACTTAATTTTATCATATATTCTTGTTCATAAAGTGATTTTTCAACAGGATTCAAATTGTTTAAATAAGTTTTTGCAAAACCACCATGTAAATCACTTTTTTTGTTTTTCAAACCAATTATAAAAAGTATCAAAACCATCATCTGTTAATTTTCTATATAAATCATAAACACTAGGATTATATAAATATTTATAATCACCAATTGGCATGAATACATAAACATCACCATATTCATTATATAATGTGGCATCTTCATAACATGAAGTGGCAAAAACACCTTTATTTCTTGGATTCCAACCAAATTTTTCAACAAATAGATCACCAATCATTTTGTGTATATGTTGTGGTGTATCTTTTGGTGGTCTGGTAACATTTATATTACCATCAAATTTTTTTATTATTTCAATTGGTTCTCTTAAATTCATACCACGAAACATAGGATAACCTTCTTTTAAAAATTTTTCACAATCTCTTTTAATGAGAAATGAGATCATTTCTTTTTGTTCTTCTATATTACCAAAATATTCAAATATAAAATTGTTATAATTCTTCATTCTTTAATTAATATACATTTTGAATTTATCCATACTAGCATATTCTTTTGTTTTATATTCGGTTTTTAATGAACTCTGTATTCAAAAAATATTATATGTTAATAAGTATTTCATATTATATTATATATATTAATTTTTCAACTATTGTATTTTTCATGACAAAAATCTAGTAAATTTGATTCTTATTATCAAGTAAAATATATATATATATATATATTATCTAAATTTTATACTTTATTACACACAATTTATTAGATTTATACGAAAAGAAACATTAATATTAGAAAATTAGAAGGTCTAATAATTACATCAAAAAAATATTGTAAAAAAATATTTTTTTTCAAAATTCAATCGTATATTTGTAAAAAATAAAAAATAAATAAAATGCGAGAAAATTTAATACAAAAAGCAAAGGAATATGCTTTTAAAAAACATAATCAACCTTCTGATTGTCAAAGATATGGTACAAAACCATATTCTGTTCATTTAGAAGATGTTGTTAGTATTATAAATAAGTACAAATATTTGCTTGATGATGAAGTACATGATGATGTAATAAGTTCTGGTTATTTACATGATTCTGTAGAAGATACAGATACAACACCTGATATGTTAAAAAAAATGTTTAACGAAAGAATTGCTGAAATAGTTTTACGTGTTTCAAATGAAAGAGGTTGGGATAAGAAAGAAATACTTTTTAAAACATTACCGAAAATTTGGTCTTGTCCGTTAGCTAAATTTGTAAAATTGTGTGATAGAATAGCTAATGGTACAAATTCAAAAAATGGTGAATCTGATAAAAGTAAAAGAATGTATAAAAGATATTTAGAAGAATATCCTATTTTCAGATATGCTCTTAAAGTAGAAGGTGAGTATGATGAAATATGGAAAGAACTTGACCTAATTTTTGAATATAAAACGTATTTTTAATGGAAAGATATTACATAGTTTGGATAAATGGTTTTACTTACATATTCAATACAACAGAGTGATGGATATTTGTGTTGTAAAAGATGAATGTTGTGATAAACTAAAAAAAAAAGAAAATACCAAAAATGATAGGAGAGCCATTGAAAAATGTAAATAAGGCAAACATTAATGATAATTTTTAGAATTAAAAAGTGGTAAATTTAGAAAATATTTTAATGAATTATACATGATAAGTTTAATAATTACGATAATCAAATATTTGTTATATGAAAAGATATATAATGACACTACTAATGATGTTATTAATGTTAAACACATTCTCACAAACCATTGAAAAACTCTATGTTAGTTATGAGTATGCAGATTTATATGTTGATACTACATTATTAGCTACAATAAAAACTCATACAAATTTTGATTTTGTAAACTCTACATATTATATGTTTTGGAGTACAACTTCAGAAAGATTGTATCATTTTATATACCCAGAAAGTGCTTGTTATGATTTGAATAGAATTTCATTTACATATGATTTGGCAACAGAAACATATAAGAACGATTTTCCTATATTTAAAGAAAGTGTGAAAATAAAATTCACACAAAATTTTAAAGAATTGAAACTAATTAAAGATAAATTCTATATAATATTTTACAATGAATGAATTTAAAACTTATCTTTGTATTCATGTTCTTATAGCACATTAAACTTGTAGGTGTCCTTTAAAGTGTATTAACATCAAAATTTTCTTACAAAATAATTTAATTTTTATGACTATTCAAGATTTAAAAAACAAAGGTATGCTTATTTTCGAGGGTATTGTCGGTTCACAAGCCTATGGAACTTCAACTCCTACCTCAGACATTGATAAAAAAGGTGTTTATATCCAACCTCTTGAAGATATTATGGGGTTTGGATATATCGAACAAATTTCCGATGAAAAAAACGACCAGGTTTACTACGAAGTTCGTAGATTTCTAGAGTTGATTTCAACTAACAACCCAAATATTATTGAGTTATTAAATCTACCAGAAGAAATGATTACCTACAAACATCCTATATATGACCTTATCTTAGAAAATAAGGATAAGTTTATTTCTAAAATTTGTAGACATTCATTTGCAGGTTACGCTATTGCACAAATTAAAAAAGCAAGAGGTCTTAACAAAAAAATTGTTAATCCTATTGAAAAAGAACGTAAGAATCCATTAGATTTTGCTTATGTTCATTTTGGTTATAATTCTATTCCTTTAATTAAATATTTAGAAGATAATAGTTTAAATCAAAAATTCTGTGGTATTGCTAATATACCTCATGCACGGGATCTTTACGGTTTGTTTTATGATTTTAATGCACATAATAGATTCATAGGTAATGCTTTTTCTAATATGTTATTTTTACAAGATGGTAAGATTAAGAAAAGACCTTTTAAACCTGGTGAATGGAATGAGTTAAAAAACAAATGCTTACAAGGTGGTCAATTTCTTAACTATAAAGGTATTGTAAAAGAATCAGAAAATGGTTCATTTCCATCAAATGAGTTGAGAATGTCACATATTGAAAAATCTGAAAGAAATAATATGTTATGTTATTTCACTTACAATAAAGATGGTTATACTCAATATTGCAAAGATTATAAAGAATACTGGGAATGGGTTGAAAAAAGAAACCAATCAAGGTATAATGATAATGCAAAACATGGTAAAGGTTATGATTCTAAAAATATGATGCATTGTCATCGTTTGCTTGATATGGCTATTGAGATTGGTGAAGGTAAAGGCATCATTGTTCGCAGACCAAACATAGAATATTTATTGAGTATCAGAAATGGTGAAATGGATTATGATTTTTTGGTTTCTGATGCTGAAAGAAAGATTGAATTGATTGATAATTTGTTTGATCAATCTAACTTACCTGAGTATGTAGACAAACAATTTGTAAATGAACTTCTAATAAAGATTAGAAAAGAATTTTACAAATTATAAAACTAAAATTGAAAAGTGTGGTAAAAACATTACACTTTTCTTTTTTAGAAAAATCACAAATTTATAAGATAATATATACAAAAAAAAATCAATTTAAATGAAGGTTTGGGAAGTTGTTTATGTCACTTTTGCCTTTAAAAATGACAAAGGTTTAGAAATCGAAAAAACTAAAAAATATTTAGTTACAGGCGAAAGTGAAAAAGAAGCTGAGAATAATTTTTTATCTAAAAACATTAAGTTTAAGAAAATAAAATCAATAACTGAAAATATGAGTAATACGTTAGGGAATATTTGTCCAGAGCTTATAAAACTTAGAAATCAAATGTTGAAGTAGTTTTCGTAAACTTTAATTACATTTTCGAAAGATTGAACTACTGGATTTGGTAAACTTGGTACTTTTTTATATTTTAATAATCTATTTATTTTCTTAACCAAGAAACTTATTATGTATTTTAATAATATTGTTAAAACACCTATAACAGTACTTATTAAAGCACCTTTTGGTGTACTCATTATATTATCAAAAGAAGTAAAATCAATTTTATACAAATTTATAATATCTATTAAATTTCATACTTACATATATTAAATTTAATAAACAATAATTTATTTTACCGGTATAAATTCATGATATATTTTTTATTTCTAAAAATTATTATTACTTTTGTATAAATTTTAAAATACAAATATTATGGAATTCTTAAAAACAAAAACAGAAAAAGAAAAAAGTGCTGAAATTGAAGCAAAAAAAATTTTCGAACAAATTAAAAACAAACTTGCGACAGAAGATAAAGTTAAAATCAAATTGGACAGAAACGATTTTAAAAAAGAACTCTCTACCAATATTGGCTTTGGTTTTCAAGATTTGAAAAAGAAATATAAATTGCTTGTAACAGATTTAGTTGCAAACTATAATGTAAAATTTAAATTGGATGAAATGAAATCTTTTGATGAATTTTCAGTAATAATAACAGTCAGCAAAAAAGTTTAATTTCATTAAAAATATGGCACGTGCAAAAAGAATACAAAGAGATTATGATAAGAATGCTATTTTTGACACACTTGATAAACTAGTTTTATCAAGAAACCAAAATAACATTCTTACACATTACGACAATCGTTTAATTTCAAACACAGTTGTTACTGAAAAATACGAATTGTTTGACTTTCCTAAATTCGCAAAAGAAGTCGTAAACGAAGTTGAAAATTATTTCTTACCTGAGAAATACGAACTTCGTATTACACAAGGTCAACAGGAACTTCGTCTTATTGGTGAACAAGTTCTAATCAACGGTGACCGTTATTCAAAAATGTTCAACATACTAAATTCTACTGATAAATCAAGGGCTCTACAACTAAATGTAGGACTCATTCGTTTTATTTGTTCAAATGGTATGGTTGTTGCAGTAAACGATGAACATTCTAGTCTTAGAACTAAACATTTTAAATCAACTATGCCAGATAAGGTAAAAGAATTTATAGAATCACTTGAAAATTTTGATATGTCTATCAGTAAACAAAGTGAAACTATTGAAAACCTTATTGGTAAGTTTGTATCATTCAAAGAACTTGCAAGTAAATTTGCTCTTGATGAACATGGAGTTATAAATGATAATAAAAGTCTTAAACTTCGTGCATTTAGTAAAAAACTTCTTACTTCACAAACAGATAAACTCACAGATTTGAATGATGAACAGGTTGCACTTCTTAAAAATCCTCATATGTTTTTGAGTCCTGAATTTAATCTTGTTGATATTGAAATGCCTGCTTATAAAGCACTCAATTGTTGGACAGAAGTTTATCGTTCATATGATTCTTCAGTTCTTAAAAGAGAAACTAATAGAATTCTTGAACTTATTTAATTATTAATGGTGGTGTTGAATCTTATATAAGAATGACACCACCTATTTTTTTTAACTTTTTAAAATTAATAATATATGAAAAATATTACTTCAAAAGAAGCAAAAGACATTGCCACAACTATTAATAAAAAACATGAGGCAGAACAAGACGAAGAACAACTTGAAAAGGTTTTAGAACTTATTCAAGATTGTGCAAATAAAGGTGAATTTGTATTACGTTTATATAACGAAATACTAAGACCTAATGTAAAATTAGAAATTCTAAATCGTGGCTTCTTTATACAAGAAACATACGATGGAATAAATGAAACACACACTATAATTAAATTCTAATATGACAGAAAAACAAAATTTACGATTGAAGAAATTATATAAAGTCACAAGACAGTCTTAATGACGTTATATATTTTCTTTCATAAAAATCTGATATTGAAAAAGATGTCAAGGTGGATAAAAAAGTTTACATTTCGATGCAACTTTTTTAATATTATATAGTACAATATAGGTTACATGAAAAATATTCAATTATTTTTCTAAAGTCTTGGTCTTTAACCAATTTATAAATGATAGAAAAAATCTATTGTAACTCTTGTTGTATTTAAAATAAAAAATAATATTAATATGAATCATTTTGAAAAAAAATTTGAACAAAAGACTGGAATAAACTTTCAAAAATTCTACAAAGACCAAAAGCCAAAGTTAACTTGGTATTTATCAAAATGGACTAAAGACTTAGAAATTGCAGAAGATTTTGCTGACGATGCATTTGTTAAAGCGCTAATGGCTATTGATAGCTATAATGGTGAAAAATCACAAGTTCATACTTGGATTTACACTATTGCAGTTAATTTTGTTAAAAAAGATTATCATGATAAACAAAAACTTCCATTAATTTCTATAGATAGAGAATTATCAAACTCTGCATCAATCAATATATTCTTACCTTATAATGATACAAGTAATGATATAATGAGACATAAAGAAATTTCTAAGAAAGCAGAAATCGTAAGAGATGCTATTTTCAATATGCCTGAAAAACAGCATAAGTATAGACAAGTTCTCATTATGAGAGAAATTGAAAATATGTCTTACAATGAAATCTCTGAATACTTGAAACTGAACCTTTCAACTGTTAAATCACAAATCAAAAAAGGTCGTGAATTGATATGTAAAAAAGTTGAAAAGAAACTCGCCTACATAGACGAACACGGTCTTGAATAGAATTTACTAAGCCACTTTTAATAAGTGGCTTTTTTATTTAAACATTTTTTAATTTTTATAACTATAAATAGCATGAAAGAATGGATAAATATAGAAAATTTATCATATGAATCTTTGAAATCTGTTAAAACAGATAATATAAATATGCGAAATAAATTTATTTCAAGACTTACCAAAACATTCAATTGGTTTATTACCATGTTTATAATTATTATTTTAATTATAATAACATATAGTGCTTGGATGTTAATAATAGTTGCTATGTTATCAGGTCTATTATGTATTAGTGGTCTTGGTTTATTTTATAAAATAAAAAATAGAATTAATGGAAAAGTATAGAGTGTTTACAAATGTTTTAGGTTGGTCTGATGTTATTTATATTTTTGATATAAATACAACATTTGCCGAAATAAGGAACAATCCTAAAACAAAATACTTAGATAAAAGAAATTTCTTAGGAGTATATGAATTTGATAAAAATTTTCTTAGTTTGTTCAACATAGGAAATATATTTGGTAAAAATTATTACTATAAATTTATGTTTATGAAGGATGATATTCCACAAGAAGAAAAACAATGGCGATCAATACCAGACTTCACAATAATTAATAAAAAACAAGACACAGATGATTCTTTAGATGTATCACAATCATTATTTTAAGTTATTTCCATATAATTCTTCCTTTTATTTTACAATTTTGTTTTAACCATTCTATATCTTTTTCGGTTAAATTATTATTATTACAATAAAAATCACCTTCAACCATTTCTGGTGCACCTTCTAATGAAGTTAATTTATTATAAGAACAATCAAAATTGCCTTCAACCTTTTCTGGTGCACCTTCTAATAAAATTAATTGATTATAAGAACAAATAAAATCACCTTCAACTATTTTTGGAGCACTTTCTAATAAAATTAATTGATTATAAGAACAAATAAAATCACCTTCAACTATTTTTGGAGCACCTTCCAATGAAGTTAATTGATTATCAGAACAATCAAAATAACCTTCAACCTTTTCTGGAGCACCTTCTAATGAAGTTAATTGATTAAAAGAACAATCAAAATTACCTTCAACTATTTTTGGTGTACCTTCCAATGAAATTAATTTATTATTATAACAATAAAAACCACCTTCAACTATTTCTGGAGCACCTTCCAATGAAATTAATTGATTATTATTACAATAAAAATCACCTTCAACCTTTTCTGGAGCACCTTCCAATGAAGTTAATTGATTATTAGAACAATTAAAATCACCTTCAACTTTTTCTGGAGCACCTTCCAATGAAGTTAATTGATTATAAGAACAATCAAAATCGCCTTCAACTATTTTTGGTGAGTCTATTAGTGTGTTTTTTCCCCATGTGATAGAATTTTCATTAAAATATTTTCCATATTCTTTATTATAATTATTTAACAACCAATCTTTTATATCTTCATTTTTATTTAAAAATGTTTTTAAATTTACTTCATTGTCAAATTTATCCATGAATTGTTTTGATCTTAAATGAAGTTGGTATTTTTCTTTTGAATCTGTTTTAGAAATGAATATAAGTAATTCTCTTCCAGGTTTATGATATTTTTTATACCATTTAGAGGTTTTTCTGTGGCTGTACACCATTCAGTTCCTTTACCAAGAATGCATGAATCTTCATATGTTCTAGGAATATATAAATTAAAATTTTTAAACTCCTTTACAAAATTTTTATCTTTTATCTCACTTCTGCTTAAAATTTCTTCACTTTCTTTAAAAGGTTCTATGGTTTTTGCTAATTCACCTAGTGAATCATATAAATTTATATCTCTTTTATTAACTGGCAATTTATTTCTAACAGATTGTTTATTAAATAGTTCTATGTAATCTTTTACTTTATAAAGGTCTTCCAATTTTAATTTATTTGATTTATAAAGGTTTAAAAGCCACTTACAATATTTACCAAAATAAAGATTTCCATCTATCCAAGATGTTGGATCTGATGAAATAATTTCTTTAAATATATCATAATCAATGTTTTTATAATATTTATTATAAATTACATCTATGTTTTCTTTTCGAATGATTTTTTCTAAATGAAATTGTTATAATTTTTCATATTAATTATATATTAAATTTTACTTCAAGATTTTTTTGAAGTCTTTTGTAATCTATTATAATATTTATCTTAATATATAGGTCGTCTCTATTGCCTTTTATGTCTAAAATAAGACCTTTTCCTTTCAATCTTATAATATCACCATCTTTTGTTTTTTCTGGTATAGAAACTTTGATTTTGCTATCATCTAATAATTTATATTCATATTTAAATCCTTTGATAGCATCTTCGTAATGAAGGTCTAAATTATAATATAGTTTATTATCAATAATTTTATATTTATTAACTTCTTGGTATATAATTTTTAATTTTAAATCACCTTTCTTTTCTCTAAAATATTTGGATTGATGTCCAAAACTTCTTAAATATTTATCTTCTGACGCCCTTATATTTTCTACATTAGTTATATTAAATTCTGCATCTCTCAATACAATTTTTTCACCATTACAAAAACCACAAGGCATAGAATAAATTTTTCCAACTCCTTGGCAATATTCACATTTTCTACCTAAATTATCTTTCCCTATACCACCACATATTTCACATTCATAAGATTCGCTTTTTGGGTCAAAACCAGTTCCTTTACAAGTTTCACAATGAACAAATCTCTTGTATGATACTTTGATTGGTTTACCTTTATAAACATCATTCAATGTAACAATTAAATTTATTGTAATATCAAGATTTTCATGGAATTCTTTATATTCATTTTTTCCACCGTGAAAAAAAGAACCAAATGGATTTCTACTTTGTGAAAATAGATCATTACCAAAGAAAACATTAAAAATCTCATAAATACCACCAACATGTTCAAATGGATTTGGATTGTATGATTTTCCGTAAGGACTTTGTGTATCATATTGTTTTTTTGTTGTTTCATCACTAAGAACAGAATATGCGATATTTATTTCTTTTATTTTATCATCAGAATTATTTTTATTCAAATCTGGGTGATACATTTTTACTAATTTTTTATAAGCATTTTTTATGTCATTAGATGAAGAAGTTTTGGTAACACCTAGTATTTTATAATAATCTTTATTCAAATCCATTAGTATTAATTTTAAATTTTCATAAGTAATAAATTACTATCTAATCAAATCTCATGTTGATAATCCGAATTGTTATATATATATTTATTATAATAAACCAATTTAAAATACAAAATTCAATAAACAATTATCGAATTGATTAATTGCACCGATTACAATCGCTAATCGAGTTCCATATCGTTTAAATTTCCTAAATCTTCTGTCTGATATTTTTTATCTATATGATTTTATAATACATTTAATTTTTTTAATTTACAAAAAAATATTGATTCAAGAGTCGGTAAAATATATTTAACGATTCAAAAGTCAGTAAAATGTATTGTATTTATTGATTCTAAAATAGATAAAAACATGCCGCTAATATTCATTAATTCAATAATTTTACTTATTTACTCAATTTTAAAAATTGTATTGTAAAAAGGTGATTGATAAAAAACCAATCAAAATAGATTTACTTTTTCATTTTATAATTTTATAAATTACAGTATAAAAATATAATTATTTAGGATTATCTATTTTTTTCTCAATCATACTACTTAAAAAATTTCTTATTTTTTTGAAAAGTGTTGTAAAAATATCGCTTTCATTAATAATATCCATGTTTTCTGAGATTGATTTTAGTTCTATAATTGATATAAAAGATGTCATTAATTCAGCCAAGTAAAAAGTGTTATTAAAGCATATTTTTGGTATCGAGTAAGTTGCTATAATAAACATAATATATAAAAATAATTTAACAAGTGTTCTTCTTAATTTTTTACTTTTAACTCTTCTAATTTTTTGCTTAATTGTTCTTGCTTTTTTAATCTTCCAATCACGAATTAATGCTGTAATTAAGTCTAAAAAAACTAAAAATAACATTAAATGAAACAAACCACTAATAGGTGCTAAATATGATATAATTGGAACTAATATATATGTATAAGCTTTTGATAAAATCATTTTTATCATATCTTTTTTTGATTATTTTTTATAAATTGATCACAAATTTTAAATACTAACCATTATGAGTTGTTGATATTTCATAATTCTACCCAATTTTTTGGATCATAAGGTTCTACCCAATAATCTAACCAACTTTCTCTTTCATCGTTATAAATTATTTCAGCATCTTCATAATCAAGATTGTCTTCTTCCATAATTTCATCAATGGTTCTAAGTCCGTGCATACCTTCATAAGATTCATATTCTTGTATAGCTAATTGATATGCTAGTTGTTCTGCTTCTTCTCTGGTACAATTTTTACAACTTCTTGAAAATTTGCACCACCGAAACTACCACCAAGACCAGCAAATATAACCCAATCACCTACTTCTTGAGCATTTTCATTTATAAATTCATTAAATTTTGTTTTCATATTTATTTATTATTTTTTTTTAATGATGTGATTTTCTGAATTCTTTTAAATCACCAAATATACCACCATGTTCCATTATTGAAAAAAATGTTCCATCTTCATCTGAAAATGAAAATGAATAAAATACTTCTGGTGCATTTAAAGCATCATCTATATCATCTATCAATTCTTTCAATCTTTCTAAATTTTGATATTCTTGCAATTCTTCATATTGTTCATATGCATCTGGTTGTGACCAATCAACTTCTTCATCTATCTTTTTAAACGCTTCTCTCAATTCAGCAATATTATGAAATTCTAAACCATCATAAGTATGTAATACACCATTCTCATCGACATGATAATTCCAACCAAACCAAAGTGTTATGGCTTCAAAATAGTTATTTGGTCCTTGTTCTTGTATATCTTTAAACACATAATCAATAACCTTTTCTCTAAATTGTTCATATGTCATACCAATATCTTTTGATTCGTTTAAGAAACTTTGATATGTTTTTTTAATTCTTTCTTCTATCTTAGTATCAGTAAAAGCATAACTATAATCTAAAATAATTCTTTTACGATCTTCATCGGTTAGAATTAATTTATCAAGTTCTTCTTTACTTTTAATTTCATGTGGGAAAAACACTATAAAACTACTACTTGAACTATTACTTACAAAACCTTTTCTTATTTTCATTTTATTTTAATTTATTTTTTGAATATTCCCAAAATCTATTAATAAAATCTCCAAAAAATCACTTTCAACAAAATAATCTTTAAACCAATCTTCTGTGTGATGTGAAGGTTCCATAATAGAATTCCAATCTTCATATGTTCTTAAATATTTCATAATTATTTGTTTTCAAAATTGTCAAAATAAACTAATTTATCCAATCTTTGTAATTTTTTCAAAGCGTTTTTGCGCTTTCTACTTTCTTTTGTTTGTATATTTATAATTGTTTGTTTAAATTTATCTGGATAAGGTGTTGAAGGTTGATATTTTTTAGGAAATTCACCACCTAACACACCTGTTTGACCATATAGATTACCACTACCTCCAATACTACCATCAGAAGCACCAGCAGTTAAAAAATTAGATGCTGTATTAACAACCTGTGGTCCAGGATATGCATCAAATGGATAATGACCTGTGATGTTAGCGCTTTCTGAAAGTTTTTCTTTTTCTTTTATTGCTTCTTCAACTGCATCCAAATCTTCTAATAAATCTTGATAACCTTGGTCTCCAGTATATTTATGTCCATCACTAAAGTAATCATCGATCTTATTTTCTAACTTTCTTTTATAAGCCAATAATTCATCTAATTCCCATTGTGAATAATCTTCAAAGTACGATTCAAAGTGTTTTAAATGTTTCATAAAATTATTTATTCCAATGTTTTTTGGCTCTTTTTGCAAATAAAAGTTGTGACATTTTGCTTTTATCAGCATCAGATACTTTATAGTTTTTATCTTTTTCTCTTGCCTTAGCATGTTTATCTTTCAATGCAGTTATCTCTTTATTTATTTCAGTAATAGTTTTTCCTGCATGTTCACCAGTTTGTTTTACTTTAACATCAACAGCCCATTTTTCATTCACAAATGAATTAAAATTCATAATTGTTTTCATATCATTAGATTCTTTAACAATTGACCAATAACCTTTTTCAGTTTTTGATAATTTTATACCTAATGATTTAGCTCTTTTATAAATATGTGCCAAAACTTCTTTCTTTCTTTTATCATCAGCATTTCTTAAACCTCTACCTTGCGATTTGATAGCATTAATTAAATCTTGTTTTGATTTAATTGGAAATGAGCCATCAGATAATGCTTCACCTTTTTCTGCCATTTCTGCTCTTTCCTTTGATGAAAATTTTTTTTCATTCAATACACTCTCGTTTATTTCAATTCCACTACTATCAGGTAATTCTATTATAGCATCAGCCAATTCTTTTTTCATTTCTTCTGTTAATTTAAAATCTGGTGCACCTTCTAATTTCTCAATCCATACATCTTTAACAATATAATCACCAG
This sequence comes from Ignavibacteria bacterium, assembly GCA_013177855.1. Classification (NCBI taxonomy): domain Bacteria; kingdom Pseudomonadati; phylum Ignavibacteriota; class Ignavibacteria; species Ignavibacteria bacterium. The sequence continues at coordinate 85,786 of JABLYA010000006.1, read as the reverse complement.
TTCCAATATATTTTACTGCTTCTACACCTATTTGAACACTATATTCTTCATTATCTATTATGAATGGAACCCAAGCTCTTGTGACAAATGTTATTTTAAAAGTATCTCTGTCTTGTGGGAATATATCCCAATTAATTTCAATATTCATATTCATTTTATTTAGTTTTTAAATTATTTAATTTGATAATATTATCTAATTTATCATTTACAAAAGATATGTTTTTATTTAATGTTTTAATATTTTCTTTTATATTATCTATTGATGATCTTTGCATAATTAATTCATTTGCCATTTTTTCAATAGTTAATTTATTTTCATTAATTATAGAATCTATTTCATCTTCGCTCATATTTTTTATTTCGTTTATGAAATTTTTATCAACACCATCAGAAGTTAACCAATCCGTATATGAAGTTACATACATTTTCTCTTTTGGTTGTTCTGTTCCAAAATGTTCTTTTTTTATATTTCTTTTCTTTCTTTTTTTATATTGTCCTTTTACAAAAGTACTAGCCTTTGCAGCAATATCACCAGAACCTCTACCAACGGTTTCGGTTGGATATCCTGTTCCACTATAAGTATTTATAGAACCATCTGTAGATACAGGTGGGGTTGAAACATTTCCCATACCAGAAGTATTACCATCAGACGCAAATGCAACACCGCCATCTTCATTTAATTGAAAATTTGAAAAAGATTTAATACATTCATTTTTTGGTTGTTCTTCTTCTTTTGGTTTTTCGGGTTCAGGATGAGGAATTCTTTTTGATTCTTCCTCATTAGGTTTTTTTGGTTGTGGTGCACCAATATTACCCATCCCATATGTATTACCATTCGTTTGATTAGCATTTTCAAACAATGTGAAACTTTTAATTTTCATAATTGTAGATTTATATTTTTATTATATATTAATTTTATATTTTTATTATATATTAATAATTAAAACTAAAAATTAAATATATAGATTATGAAATATTTAAAATATATTGAGGACTGGAATATATATGTGACTAAAAAATTTCAATCTATATCAGAAGAATTGTCTGAAGAACAATTGATTAATTATATAAAAGAAAATTGTAAGGAGTTTCTTAAAAAACCTAAAGTTATAACAAGAAGTATAAGACCAGATAATTTGGGTAAAGATTGGATAGATTTTGACTATTTCTATTCAGATCCAAAAACATTAAATAGAAAATCATCCGATTGTTATAATTATTATACTTTAATTATAGATAATGCACCAGAATGGAAAGATTATCCTAAAAGAAGCAAATCTTTTATATGTACATTAGGAACAAGTCATATTGAAGGTAATAGATATTATGTTATTCCAAAAGATGATTCTAAATGGGGTGTTTGTAAAAAACATGATATTTTTGTTTCCTTTGATGATTTGAAATATGATGCTGGTCAATTTACTAGAGATTTATATAATTTTTATTATGTAATAATGGGAAATAAAAATGATGTACTAAACGATGATGATTATAATGAATTTATGACAAAATTAAATAACCTCAACACTAAGTTAAAGAAAATGAAATGGGAAAAAGTTAAGGAATTAATAAAAAAAAACAATATTTATCACGACAATTTATTAAAATATTGAAAGATAATTTTTATGAATTTTATATGATACCTAGTGTAAAGAAAGAAGGTTGGTGTGGTGATATGAAATCAATAGTAAAAAAATATTTTACAAACAGAAATTTTTCAATAAATTCATACAACGAATTACGAGAAACAACAAATTTAATATATAAAAAAGAAAATATTATACAATTTAAAACCGAAATAAGTGATTTTAAAGAACAAGAAATATGGACAGAATCACCTTGTGTATTTATACATAAAAGAAAAATAAATGAGGTATTAAACAAACTTTTTTAATATATAATAAAAACATAATAAAGAAACAATGAAAATATTAAAACTTTATGAAGAATATGTAAATTCTGCATCTAATAGAATTTCTACTCTTTTGAATAATATGGTCAAGATGTTTAAAGAAACATTTGAAGGAAAAAATGATGTTCTTGGTGAAAAAGAATTAGAAGTTGTAACACTTGTAGATGTTGAAAGATCCACATCATATGATGAATTTGAAAAAAATATAATTTTAAACTTTACTGATAATGAATTTTATTATCAAGTTATTTTCATTGTCAAATTGGATGATGTTAAAAATAATGATCCAATAACTAAAGCTTATATGAAAATAAAATTATATGATAATGAAACATCAGAAATGTTAAGAGAATGGCAAGGTAACTTAGATATTAAACAATCAACAGAAGATGAAATAAACGAAGAAGGAAGATTTTTTGTAAAAGTTAAATTATCATCTGAAAATGAAACACTTAGTCAAGGTCAAGAAATACAATCACAAGCCACATCACCAGCTCAAAAACAAGCACAAGGACAAGGTGGTCAAAAACCAATGGAAAGTGCTAATTTTAAAAAAGGTGAGAAACTATTTGAAGGTATACCATCACAAAATCAAGGACAAAATGATGCAGGTTTTGATTTTATTGAAATATTCATTATTTCTAAAATAGGTGAATTAAAAACACAATTTGAAAAATAATATGGAAATAGTAACAAACAATACAATGTTAAGATACTTTAAAACAATTAAATATTTTAAAGTTGATTTAGGTACAAATATAAAAGGTCCAGTTCAAAAAAAGAAAGATCCTGATTTTACAATTAAAATCAGAGATGAATTTATTAAAAAATATCAATCTTTAACAAATCATATTATCTTTAAATATGGAGATATAGGTACTTTAAAATTTTATGAAGATAATTCAATACCAGCAAATGAATTTCATATTTACGATAACGAAAAAATATATGAAATAGTTGCAAAAAAAGATGATTTAGATAAAGAAGCAATTACATATTTAACTGAAGTTTTACAGATGATTGAAAGTGGTGAAAAAGAGAAAGAAAAAGTAGAAGAAATAAAAGAGTATAAAATGGTTAAAAATATAACTTATACTAATATGCCAGAAGAAATAGCAAGACCAGATATGAGTTTGCCAAGAGACCAATATATTGAAGCATTGGTCACAAGAAGAAAATTAATGAATAGATTATAATGGAAAATCCTTTAGAAAAACCTTTCGAAATGGCATCGGAACTTGTACAAGAAATTGTTTCAAGACCACCAAAACATCCAGACGGAACAACAGGTCAATTACCACCAGGTTTATTAACTAATAATATTGCTAACCCATCTCTCGCTGAAAGAAATATTAATCAAACTAATGCTGGTGTATTAACAAATAATATTGGTACAAATTTAGGAACAATTGTAACACAAACATCACCAGGTATTTTATCAAGTAATGTTGGTAATTCTATAATAAATGATTATAATATTCCTCAAGATAATGCTGGTGTTATTACACCAAACATTGGAACGAATTTAGGTAATGTAATAATACAAGATGCTGTAGGTATTTTAACTAATAATGTAGGAAACAACGATTTGGATGCACCAATTTTTTTACAAGACAATCCAGGCACTACAACACCAAATATAAATAACCCTATTTTAACAATACCAACATTTACACAAGATGTTCCAGGTATAACAACAGATAATATTTCTAATGTTGCATTAACATCTGTTTTTACACAAGATGTACCAGGTATTATATCCAATAATATCAATAATACCATATTAAATACACCCGTATTTTCTCAAACAACACCAGGTTCATTAACAAATAATATAGGTAATAATGATTTGGACGATCCAACATTTATACAAAACAATCCAGGCACAATAACAAATAATATAAGTAATATAACATTAAACTCACCTGTATTTTCACAAGATAATGCTGGTATGACAACAGGTAATATAGGTAATACAAATTTAGTAAATCCAGTATTTACACAAGATAGCGCTGGTATAACAACAGGAAATGTTGGAAATATAAATTTGAATAATCCTATGTTTTCTCAAGATAATGCTGGTATAACAACAGGAAATGTTGGAAATACAAATTTGAATAATACTATATTTTCTCAAGATAATGTTGGTATAATAACAAATAACGTTGGTAATAATGATTTAGATGATCCTTTGTTTACACAAACAATGCCAGGTTCATTAACAAGTAATATATCTAACAATAACATACAAAATCCTTTATTTGTACAAGATGATGCTGGTACATTAACACCAAATATAAATAATAATTTAAACACTGTATTTTCACAATTAAATGCTGGTGATTTAACTAACAATGTAGGTAATAATGATTTGAATGATCCAACATTTACTCAATTAAATCCTGGTCAACTTACAGATAATATTAATACTCCTTTAGAAACTTTATTTAATAATGAAATTAATAACACAAACATTGGTAATAAATTAGAACCAATTTATATAAATCCAAACACAGTTCGTAAAGTAGATTTAGGAATGATTCAAGACCAATTACCAATAGGGAATTTAACAGGTAATATTAAAAATAAATCATTAAAAGAAACATTATATAATAATGAACCAAAGAACAAAAACATTGGTGAAAAATTAGAAAATGTTTCTGAAAATCCAGAAAAGATTGAAAAAGTTCCGACATTAGAACAATTATTTGAAAACAAAAGTAAAGAAAGAAAAGTTGAATCAATAGATATTACTACAAAAATGAAAAAACGTAAAAATATAGGAACCGATTTAGGTTCTCTTTATTAAAAAATAAATTTGATAAAAATGAAACACATGAAAAAATTTAATGAAGGATATGGTGATGAACCAAGAATATCAAGTGTATCTATTTTGTACACATACTATTTTGATCAAAACCCAGATGGTATTGATCGTATAGAATGTTATAATCAACCAGAATCATCTCAAACAACTGAGTGGAAATTAATAGATATAGATAATGATGTATTATGGACATATGAAGGTTACATAGATGAAAACAATATTGATGAATTAATCGCTGACGGTGAACTTGATGAAGAATTTATTGATTATATTAAAGCTTGTGTAACCAATTTTCCATTAGAATTTATGTAAAAAATAATTAACAAATATGCCAGAAAATATTTCAAAGCATTTAACTTATAAAGAAGTAACTTATAGCCAAACTGCTATTAAAAACAATATTGACAATACACCAAACGAAAAACAATTGTCTAATATTAAATTAGCAGCTGATAAAATTTTTGAACCATTAAGAGAATGGGTAGGTGGACCTATTTACATTTCATCTTGTTTTAGATCAGATAAATTAAATAAGAAGATTGGTGGAGCCAATTCATCACAACATTTAGCCAATAATGGTGCCGCATTTGATATTGATGACACTTATGGTTATAAAACCAATAAAGAAATGTTTCATTATATATTGGATAATTTAGAATTTGACCAACTTATATGGGAGTTTGGAAATGATAATAATCCTGATTGGGTTCATTTTTCATATAATGAAGGAAAAAATAGAAAAGAAACATTAAGATCAAAGATGGTTGATGGTAAAACTGTATATGTGAAATTTTAAAACATTTTTAATAAATTAAAAAAGTCCAATAAAAATTATTGGACTTTTTTAATTTATAACTATAAAAAACAAAATTATTTTTGATTGCAATAAAACTTTATATTTAAATTAATATATAAAATGGAGATTAATAGCCAATTAATGTTAAAGGCTATAAAGTTAGCAGAATTATATGGATACTTTAATTATATATCAGTTAAAATATGTGGTGAATATAATGTAATTTATATTACACACGAAGATATTTTAAATACGATAGAGAAAGATAATATACAAAAGTGTAACTAATTATAACAAATCATACGCAAAATAAAAGAATTTTTAAAAACGACTTAAACCGATTGTCAGTATGACAACATTGATGTAAAATTAAACTTTTTGGTTGTTTTAAACGTTTAAATATATATGATGAAAATTTTAAAATATTGTTTTGTTTTGATATTTATTTTTAATAAATCAGTATGTCAAATTAGCGAGGGATTTGAAACTGGTTTGCCAACATCATATTCATCTGTTACTTCCTATATTTTAGCTTCAGGAACATGGACAGGACAGGCAAATGGAGTAATTAGAGGAACAACAGGCGTTAATTCGGGAACATATTCTTGCCAATTAAGAAGTCAAACTGGTGCACAAATAACTTCACCTAATATTCCATCGGGAGGTGTTTCAACAGTTACTTTTTACGCTTCAAGCAGCACAACATCAGGTAGCGTTCAGGTTAATTATTCAACTGATGGAGGAAGTACTTGGAATCCAGCGACAGGCTCACCTTTTTCATTAACGACAGGCTCACCTGTATTAAAAACTGCAATAATTAATACAAGTGCTTCAAATGTTCTTGTTCAATTTTATAGAACGGCTGCAACAGTTTATATAGATGATATTTTGATCTCACCATATTCTCCTGTTCCTACTATTACTATTTCTCCAACCTCTTTAACCTCTTTAAATTATAATTTTGGTGCAGGTCCTTCAGCAGAACAAACATTTACAATTTCAGGTTCCAATTTAACAAATGACATAGTTTTGACACCTCCAACAGACTATGAAATATCTACAACTTCAGGTAGTGGTTTTATTTCAAATCCGAGTTCAATAACACTAAACCAATCTGGAGGAAATGTTCCAAATACCACAATTTATGTACGTTTAAAATCTGGACTTTCAGCAGGAAATTACAATAGTGAGAATATTAGTTGTACAAGCACTGGAGCAACGACAAAAAATGTAAGTTGTAGTGGGACAGTTTTTACCCCAACATTAACTGTTTCGCCAACAACATTAACAAGTTTTTCATATATTGTAACGACAGGACCATCATCAAATCAAACGTTTACTATATCAGGAACAAATTTAATTTCAAATGTCAGTTTAACGGCTCCAACTGATTATGAAATATCAACTTCAAGTGGCTCAGGTTTTGGAAGTTCGTTAACACTTACTCCTACTTCAGGCACATTATCATCCACCACTATCTATGTTAGATTAAAAGCCGGTCTGCCTATAGGTACATATAATTCAGAAGTAATAAACTGTACGGCAACAAATGCTACTACAAAAACAATTACTTGCAATGGAACTGTAACAGCATCTAATTCTTCGGATGTAATTTCTGTTTCTGGTTCAGAATCGACTTCTGTTTCTTCTATTATTAATACACCTGGTCCATTAACTTCTGTACAAGGAACTCAGGTATGGCAATTTACTATTCGTGATGGCGGGGATTCGGGTGATGTAGATAATTTACCTACAATAGTTACTGGAATCATTATTTCTAACCTTAATTCTTCAGGTTTAGACTGGTCAACTGCTATTGAATCGATTGATTTATTTGATGGATCTACTAATGTGGGGTCGTTACAATACGGAAATGCCAACCTTACAAACTCACAAGCCAATTTTAGCAGTTTAAATATTATAGTACCAGATAATAACAGTAAAACCATAACTGTTCGACTGACGGTTCGTTGTCCTTTAGGTTCTGGAAATGACGATGGTGATTATTTTAGATTTAGTATATCAAATACAAATTTTACAACCGCTAGTTCTACAACCAGTTCTCAGAAATCCAGCTTTACTGCAGCTTCTTCTTCAAGTACTGCACCAAGAAATGAAATAGATATTGTGGCAAGTCAATTAGTTTTTACACAGCAACCCATATCTACTCCGCTAGGTTCAACCATGACACCAAATGTTACTGTATCTGCTACTGATATATGTGGAAATATTGATAAAGGTTTTTCAGGTACAGTTTCATTAACAAGTACAGGAACGATGACAGGTAGTCCTTTGACTGCAATTGCTTCATCAGGTGTTGCAACTTTTTCAGGAATTGTTCATACAGTTATAGGAACAGGTTTAACAATGACAGCAAGTAGTACTGGTTTAACTTCTGCAATAAGCTTAACATATGATATTTATTTAGCAACGGCTTTTCAACCAGGTGATTTTGCAGTAATTTCTATTTGTTCAAATACAAATTGTCAGGGTGATGGATCTGGTGATGATCAAATAAGTTTTATGATATTTAAGGATATTCAACCGGGAGATGTGTTTATAATTACTGATAATGGATATGAAAGAACAATTGCAAATAAATGGGGTAATTCTGAAGGCACATATCAAATAACAAGAACAACTAGTACAATAAACGCAGGAACAGTTATTACTATAAAATTACATAACAGTTCTCCGTATTTTGAAGGAATATATCCGGATAATAATTGGACATTTACAAATATTGGTTGGGCAGGAACAACTTGTGTATTAAATAGTGGAGGTGATCAATTATATTTTATGCAAGGAGGAACTTGGAATAAAGGAACAAGTAATGGAAGTCATGATGCAATTTATACACCAGGAGTTTATTTATATGCGTTTAATACAAATTCAAGTTGGACTTCATTTGCAAGCTCAACTCAGCATTCAGGATTAATTGAATTTATGGAATGTTTTAATATGATGCCTGGTGTGGCTACCGATTTCATTGAATATACTGGACCTACTACACCAGCCACTAAAAGAGAATGGATATTGCGATTAAATACTTCAACCAATTGGTCTTCAAGAATAGATTGTAATACATATTTTGCAAATAACATTCATCAAGGACAAACATATACTATACTTCCTTCTTCATATTCAGATGGTGTCTGGGTTGGTAATAAAAATATAAATTGGTTTGATTGTGCAAATTGGCAAAATTTAGAAATTCCAGATAAATACATTAATGTTCAGATACCTTCAACAGGTGTTACAAATGAACCTACTATAGGTGCACCACCATCAGGTTTATCAGGTGCAGAATGTAATAATATAGAAATACAAAATGGTAGAATACTTACAATGAATAATGCAGCGAGCCGATTGGATGTTTATGGTAATATTATTCAAAATGGAACTTTAACGGCAACGAATGGTGTTGTTAATATTTTAGATGATAACAGTAGTTTAACAAGTTCTTCGGATATTACTTTTTATAATTTAACCTTAAATAAAATTTCAAATACAAATACATTTACAATTAATGCAAATATTAATGTTGATAATTTATTGAATTTATTAAGTGGAATACTTGTTACAGGTTTTAATCGTATAACTATTAATAATACCTCAACTACTGCTATAAGTGGTTTTGGAACAAATAGCTATATTAATGGTAATCTAAGACGATATGTTACTTCTACAGGGACATATAATTTCCCTGTTGGAACAGAAAATTATTACGAATTATCATCAATTAAACTTAATTCTTCTGTAGGTTTAAATTATATTGATGCTAAATTTACTAATCCTCATGTAAGTTCTATAGATATTACTCCTTTAAATATATTAGTAAATGGTAGTGTATTAAATGAGTTGCTTGATTATGGTTTTTGGACCATCACTCCAAATGGAGGAACTTACAATTATGATGTTAGTTTAACTTCTAGAGGACATACGAATGCTGGTGCAATTGCTACATCTCATGCAATTATAAAACGTCAAAATAATACAGTTGATTGGGTTTCAGAAGGAACACATAATAATGCTGATCAATCAATGGGAAGTGATTGGATAACCGCACAAAGAAAAAGTCTAACTAATTTTTCTGATTTTGCTATTGCTAAATCTATTGTTGGACCTCTACCAGTTGAGTTAATTGATTTTAAAGCTGAAAAAAAAGATAATAACACTTATCTGACTTGGCATACAGCATCGGAGATAAATTGCAACTATTATTTAATTCAACGTTCCACATATGACATGGATCATTTTACTACAATAGGAAAAGTTTTATCTAAAGGATTTTCAAACGAATTAACAACTTATAATTTTGTTGATTATGATACACCAAATGAAATAAATTATTATAAGTTGATAGAATATGATTTTGATGGATATCTGAAAGAATTGGGTATTGTTTCAGTAAATTCTTCAAATAAAGAAGGAATGCTTTCTGTATCAGTTCTTCAAAGTTATGATTCAAAAGTTTACTTTGATATTTATAATATTTCTGGTAATCGTTTATGGTTAGAATTAACCGATATAAATGGAAATATTATTACAAAACAACAATTTGAAATAAATGATTCTATAGTTTATCGTTTAACAATTGATATAAATAAAGGTTTTTATTTAATTAAATTTAGTGACAATAAAAGTGTAGTAGTTAAAAAAATAATACATTAAAAAATTATATAAAACAATCTACCAATATAATATCGAATATAGATAACCTCAAATAAATTGAATAAATTAAAAAACTTGAATAATGTAAAAGGTTACATTATTTTATATTTTTTTAATTAATATGATAATATTTACCTTGTAATAATATAGTTATAATTTTATAAGGAATGATTTTTTTATTTAATAATTTTTTGTAATTTTGTAGTAAATTAAAAAAATAAAGAGAATGAAAAATAGAAAAGAAAAATTAGAAGCAATAATGGAAAATCCGATTTGGAGATATTTTAAAGGTTATATTAAGAAAATATTTATATTTATTTGGAAATGGAAATTACCTATATTATTTATTATTTTTATAATATCAATCTTTTTTGCCATACACACAATAAATGCAAAAAAGAATCAGATAACTAAATGTGGTATTGTGGAAGATATGAAACAAATCACAGATACAAATGACAAAAAAATTCAAAATATTATTTATGTGAGATATGGTATGGATATTGAACAACATTTCGTTGATGATAATTTATACTACAATAGCAAAAAAGGCGAGGAAATATGTTTTGATGTAATGAATCCTATTCATAAAAATAAATTAGCATTTTGGCTAATCACAGCATTTGTGTCTATTATATTATTTATAGCAATCGGTGCAAAAACTTATTTTTATTCATGAATTGAGTTCAACAAAAATTAGAAACATTTTCAAAGTACTTTAGAAAGAAAATTTTAGAAAAAAAGTGAGATAAAAATTAAACTTTAAAAAAAATTTTTTATAAAATTAGATTTATGTAATATTGGTTTTTATACTGAAAAATCATATTGTTTATTAAAAATTAAATAAATATGTGTTGGCTTTTTTTTATTAAAAAAAAATTATTGTACATTTGTATTATGAAATAAAATCACTGATTATTAACTAAAAACAAAAAATTATGATTACCTAGTTGCAACTATTAACAACAAAATTGCAAAACAAAAACAAACAAGAAATCCTTTTCTATTACCAGCACCTAAGATTATAGGGATTTCAGCAATTGCTTCTGCATTTACACAACGCAAGGTTGCTTCACATATAGCTATGACTGGTGAAATTACTTTAAGAGGCAAAGTACTCCCTGTTGGTGGTATAAAAGAAAAAATTCTTGCAGCTAAAAGAGCTAATATTAAGGAAATTATACTTTCAGCTGAAAATAAAAAACACATCGAAGAAATACCAGAAATGTACCTCGAAGGATTGAATTTCCACTATGTTAAAACCATTCAAGAAGTACTTAATATCGCTCTATTAAACGAAAAAGTATCGAATCCAAAGAAAATAGAATAATTTTTATGGCATTTGATTTTTTTTCAAAATAAAGTTATACTTTTGTATTTAGCAAAAAAGTAAATGGTTATGGAAAATCGTGAAAATAAAATTTTAGTTCCTGTTGATTTTGGCGAACAATCGTTGATTGCATTAGACCAATCGTACAATATCGCTCGAATGGTAAATGCTGAAATTTATATATTGCACGTTATTACTGAAAATAATGCTTTATGGGGATTGTTTAGCAAAAAGGAACAAAGCGATTTTGAAGAAAAACTAAAAATTAAACTCACTGAATTTGCTGGTTTTATAGAACAAAAATCGGAAGTTAAAGTAATTCTATTAGTAGAAAAAGGTAAATTAGTCGAAACTATTATCAATACAGCCGAACGCTTAAAGGTAAAATTTTTAATTGTCGGAACTTCAAGCTCTACCGATATTAAACAAAAAGTAATTGGTAGTAATGCACTTAGAATTGTTCGCGAAGCTACTTTCCCTGTTATAACTATTAAGGGAAAACATCATCGTGCCGGATGTAAAAATATAGTTTTACCGCTCGATTTAACCAAAGAAACTCGCGAAAAAGTATCCTATGCTATATACTTTGCTAAATATTTTAATTCTGTGGTTCATGCTGTTACCCTTAATACAACCTCGGATACATATATTATGAATCATCTTAAAATGCAGCTTGAACAGGTTAGTAACTATATTAAGAGTCAAGGTGTGGAATGTACTCAAAACTTTATTAATAGTGATTCGGGTAACGAAAACATGTGCAATGCTTTACTCGATTTTTCGCACAAAGTTGAAGCCGACCTTATTATGATTGTGACGCAACAAGAAACAGAAGTTATTAAATATTTTGTGGGTTCGTTGGCTAAGGAAATTATTCATAACTCCGATATACCTGTTATGAGTATCGTTCCAAAGAATCGATAATATGAGAATTCTTGTATTATTTTTAATTTTTTTATTCGTTATTTCAGCATGTAACCAGACTGAAAAGAAGAATTAAATGCTAAAAAAAATCTTTTGCTCGATGAGGAAGTAGTTGTAACGAGTATTTTTGCTGATTCTGTACTTCAGGCATCGCCGTGGAAATCGCCATTTAAAATCAATAATTTTATATCAAAACTAGGAACTCCAGTATGGTTTTATCGTTCTAAAAAAATAGTAAATCATTCTTGGAATTATGCAGATGAAGTTGAAATGGAACAAAAATATCAAATGGAAAAGAGAAAACAAAAATTAAAAAGGATTTTAAATGGAAAATAAATTTAGATATATTCAATCTATATTATAATTTACATTGCTAGGCTACACTCTATGAAAAAAGACCTCATTGAGGTCTTTTTTTTTATTTTTTATATTTTACATTTTCTTGGTATTTTGCTTGTCGCCATGCCAATGGATTCTTTGAATCCCATGATGTCAAATCAGATCCCCAGCCATGCCCCCAACCTTTGGCTTTTAGTGCTTGTTTTTCTGCCCAAGAAAGTAAGTGAATTACTCTTTCTTCTTCTGGTACATCTTTTGAGCCAACATATTCTTCAACAGGTATAAGTTTATATTCACCTTCACCTTTATAAGCATCGTCAAACATATATTTATCATCTGCTTCAATATCAATACCAGCAATACCATCATTCATTTCATATATTTCAACAAACCAATTATTATTAAATATTTTAATTTTTAATATATTTTCCAATTGATTTATAATATCTTTGAATTCGTCTTGTGATGGGTAAACCCAAAAAGCAATACATTTCTCTTTTATCCATATTCTACCAGGATATTTAATATCCGAATAATTACCACTTAATCCAGCATATTCATGGAAATCACCACGATTACCAACTTCTACTATACCATCTTTTACAGCGAATGGTCTGCCTTGATGTGTTCCTAAATCTAATTCACTAACATAATCAGGATTTTCAAATAATTTAAATTTTGTTATCATATTGTTATTTATATTTTCTTGATACTTAACTTGTCTCCACCAAAGGGGATTTTTACCATCCCATGCGGTTAAATCAGAACCCCAACCACGACCCCAACCTTTCTTTTTCAATTCTTGTTTTTCTTTATAATTTAGTAAGTGTATGGTTCTTAATTTTTCTGAACCAATAGTATCAATATTTTTTAAAGCCACTTTTATAAATTTATTTAATGGTAAAAGTGAATATTTAATATCATATACTTCATAATTTTCACCTTCATCACCGAACCATTTTACAGGTACATCAATAAACCAACTATTATCTATATGTATTTTCTTATCTAATTTTTCTTTATGAGAATTATCTTTGTGATATAACCATTCACCTCTTAAATTGGGGTTATCTTCTTTTTCTTCATCTGTCAATTTTCTATTATTATCTACCAATTCATTGAATGAATCTTCAATAATCTTAATTGTTTCCATGAATGTTAGAGTATTACTTTCAGTTATATTTTCGAATTTTAATTTCTTTTCTTCAATATCTATAAGGTCTGCAAAATCGTAATTCCAAAATGATATAATTTTTTCATTTATCCATATTCTACCCTTTAAAAAAGGTTGACATTCTCGAATTTTTAGTATTTCATTATATTCTTTTGGATATCTGATAAAACCAATTTTACCGTGTGTATCTGCACAATCACCAAAAATTACAATTTTTTTAGGAATTGAAAAAAAGAAAGGATAAGCACCATCACTTGTGAATGATACATATTGTTTTCTACCATCTATAATTTTTTCAATATTATCTGCTGACATATACATTATATATTAAAAATTGATTATAAATTAAAATAAAACTTTTTTTAACATTTGAAACTAAATATCGAAAAGAAAAAGATGAAGTTTGAAACTTATACAATTGATGGTAACAACTCAGCCGCTGTTCAAGCCGCTGCAGTTAATGGACTTGTAGAATTTAAATTTTACAAAGAGAAAATTAATCTTTTTATGTTTTATAATACTTCTAACATACATTATAACAATATTGGTACTTTTTATGGTGGCTATGTTAGTGGTACATACACAGGTGATTTTGATTTTCAATATTCAACTAATACAGCACCATTAAAAAGTTCGGTTTCAACTAGTTCTTTAATTGAAACTGGTAGAGTAGAAATGGGACCTGAATCAAATCAAAACCTAACACAGATTGATATGAATTTTGAAACCTACCCATTTCATACTATTATTTATCAATTAAAACCTAATTCACAAAGAACAACTGATATAAAAGAAATTAGAAATTATTGTACTGGTTGTGGTTATAGAATTAGAAAATCAAATTGGAAATTCTGTCCAAAATGTGGTTTACCCATTAAGAAAGATATTATGGAATTTTCAAAAAAATAACAAATTTTAAAATGAAAACAAAAATTATATGTATATTAGACAGATCTGGCTCAATGAGTTCAATCATCGAAGATGCTATTGGAGGTTTCAACACATTTCTAAAAGAACAACAAGAATTAGATGATGTAGCCAATATGGATATCTTTCTTTTTGATACAGAATTTTCAAAAGTTGTTAATAATGTTGATATAAAAAATGTAAAACCTATGACAAATAAAACCTATGTACCAAGAGGTGGAACCGCTCTCTATGATGCAATAGGCAAAACGATTGATTCTGAATTGGATTTCCTTGCACAAAACCCAAACAATCGTCCAGATAAAACATTATGTGTTATCTTAACAGACGGTGAAGAAAACTCTTCAAGAGAATACAGCCGTGAAAAAATCAAGATGATGATTGAAGAAATGGAAAAAGAATTCAAATGGAATTTTATTTTTCTTGCCGCAAATCAAGATGCTATAATGACAGCGGGTAGTATAGGTATTGCTGCAGGCAAATCAATGAACTTTGCTGCAAATGGTGAAGGTATTACTGTTGCTTATCAAAAAATAAGTAAAGCTGCCAGCTATTATAGAACAACTAATCAATCCAATTATAATAATATTTTCGTAGAAATCGATAAATAAGATAAACAATAATTAAAAAATTATGAACATTAAACAATAAAAAAACCCTCTTCGGAGGGTTTTTTGTTAATGGAATGCTAATAAACAAATAAAATATTAAATTTATCAACTTTTGACATTTTTAAATCTATATATATGATGTTTTTATTACCCTCAAAGTAATAAAAAAACAAAAAATAATTAAGTATTATAATATGAAAAAATTCTTTTTATTATTAGGATTGGCATTTATGATGGCTTGTTCTCCTGTTTCAGAAGTAGTTGATGAAGATACTGCTGATACTTGCAAAATCGATTCTACTAAAGTTGTTGCTCTTGACACAGTTGCAAATGACACAGTTGCAAAAATTGACACTATTAAAATAGAAGTAAAGAAGTAATCCTAATAGTATAGAAAAAATTAAACCCTTTTCTTAATTGAAAAGGGTTTTTTATTTGTCTTTTATTTGTTCAAGTTTTAGTTTCTTTTTTAAATATTCAAATCTCTTTTTAAATATCTTTGACCAATAGTTAATAATATAATACATATCTTTATCTTCAAGTTTAAGAACTTTTGGATCTGGTTTAATTTTTTCCCTTTTACAAGCAATTTTATAGACTTTTATAAAGTTTTTGCCAAAATTTTTATTAACTGCTTCAACATCATAAGAAAATAAAACTCTCAATAGTGAATTTATTTTCAGAAATTGAAAATTATAAGAAATTTTTAAAACGAGAAAATAATGGCATCACTTTCAAAAGTTTACGATAATAAAAAATTAAATGGTAAAGTTTATACACCAGTATTTATTGTCAATAAAATTCTTGATGACATAAATTATAATTCTGTTGAAATTCTTGGAAAATCTATTTTAGACCCCGCTTGCGGTGATGGTAGATTTTTAACTATTGTAGCACAAAGAATTATAAATATTTCGCCAAAAGAAAATTTAAAAGAAAATTTAGAAAAAATTTACGGTTGGGATATTGATAAACAGGCAATTAAAGAATGTAAAGAAAACCTAAACGAACTAATCAAAAATTTTGATATAAACGTCAATTGGAATTTAGAAATTTGTAATTCAATAGAGAAACTAACAAAAACTGATATTTTTCAACAATCACAAAACCAGAAATTTGATTTTATAGTTGGAAATCCGCCGTATATTCGTATTCAACATTTAGATGAAAATCAACGTAAATTTATACAACAAAATTATACTTTTTGTAACAATGGTTCAACCGATATTTTTATTGCTTTTTTTGAATTGTGTTATAATTTACTCAACGAAAATGGAATTTGCGGACTAATTACACCAAATACCTATTTTTACACTGAAACAGCAAAAAAATGAGAGATAGTTTTGCATCAAAAAAATGTATTTCACAAATTACTAATTATGCTCAAATTCAATTATTTGATAATGCTACAACCTACAATGCAATTACTATTTTTAACAAACAAAAACACGAAACAGTAAATTATCAGCACGCAACAAGCAAAACAAATTTTAAAGAGAAAATTATTGAAATAAAAGAACTTACAAATAAAAAATTTTGGCAACTTACAACAGAAAATTTACAAAACAAAAAGGGAAAAAATTAAAAGATATTTGTAATATTCATGTAGGTATTACAACACTTTGCGACAAAGCATATATCTTTTCAATCACAGAAATTGACGAAAAATATGTTTTTGCAAATACAAAACTGAAAGGAAAAATAAAAATTGAAAAAGAAATTTTGAAGCCAATTGTAAAAGGTTCAACATTAAAAAGTTCTGACGATGAAATTAAAGAATATATTATTTTTCCATATCAAAAAATCAATGGAAAAAATCAAATAATTTCAGAAAATATTTTACAAGAAAAATTTCCATTATGTTACGATTATTTGATTTCTGTAAAAAACGAATTAGCAAAAAGAGACAATGGAAAACCAATAAAACCTTGGTATGCTTTTGGCAGGTCGCAGGTTTGAATACAAGTTTTGGTAAGAAAATTATATTTTCACCAATGAATAAAACGCCAAAATTTATATTTTATGAAAACGAAGAAAGCACTATATATTCAGGTTATTACATAAAATACAACGGTGATTATAATTTTTTATTAAATAAATTAAATTCGGCAGAAATGCAACAATTTATAGAACGTTCAAGTCGTGATTTTCGAGGAGGTTGGAAAGCGTATAACAAAAAAGTAATTGAGGAATTTGTAATAAATTGATAGATAAAAATGCGTATAACACATAGAGTGATAGACAAAAAGTCCACACACGAAAAAATCCGATGACCTTGCAGTTACCAGGCTTTATGGTCTAAAGATTCATTAGATGATTCAACGAAAATAAAATAAAAAGCCACTGAAAAGTGGTTTTTTATATCTTCAATTCTCTTATAGAATCTGAATACCATCGTGGTATCAATTTGCTATTATATTTTAATAAATCACTCAAACTACTATCTAATATAAATGTTTCAGCCCAATCTTCATGACTTCTTATTGAACGTCCTGACATTTGTATTAAATTGCAAACAGTTTTCCAAGAATACCATTCTGGTTTAGTTTTCTGACGCTGTTTAATCTTTTCAGAACCTAAAAATGGAAAAGGAATTTTCAATATAATCTGAAATCTACTTAAATCATCTTTTAAATCCACTCCTGAAATCATAGATGGTGAGACTATTACGGTAGGTTTATCCGAATTAATATGCTTATCCAACATTTCATCACGATTATCTGGTGTATGAAATATAAGTCGTTTATTAATATATTGTTCTTGTAACCATTGTGTAAATTCATATGAACCAGAATGAATTATACCTTTTCTATCTTTGTTCTTTTTGAGTATTTTATCAATATATTTTAATTGTTCTTTAAATGTTTTTTCCTTTTGTTCCCAAGTCATTTTTCCAAGTTTCAAATAATAGATAGGTCTACGATTTAATGGAAATGTTGAAGGTACTTCAAAATAAGTTGTTAGTTCTGTTTCCAAACCATTTATGTATGAAAACATTGTTTTATCTAAGATAGAACCTGACATAAAAATAACATGGTCGTACTTATTAAAAATTTTTTCTTTTATATAATCATTACCCCATACTGGTTTGGCTTCAAGTAAAAGACCAGAATACATTTTATCATTTGTTTTTGTTATATCTAAAATCCAATTATCAGGTTTCTTTTCAAACTCTTTTATAAGATAATCAAATTTAAATAATTGGTTCTCACAATGAGATTTATATCCAGAATATTCTAGTCTTAATTTTGGTGTAGCATTTTTTATCTTTTCTTCTAACCAATTGTACTTATTAGTTACATCCTGTACAAATTGATGTTTTATAAAACCTATAAAATCAGAAATCTTTTTTATTCTACTTATCCTATTATCATAGTCTTCTATTTCCTTCAAATCAAAACCATATTTTTTTAATGATTTTGCAGACATCGAAATTGTAATAAAATCACAAAATACAGATTCAAAATCATGAGCTTCATCTATTACAAGAACATGTGAATCACGACCTTCTAATATTTTCTTAGCATAAATTGCTATAGTATTGAATAAATGGAAATTTGTTAGTCCTATATCTGAATCTTGCCATATTTTTTTAGCATTTTCATACGGACATTCTATACCACAATAAGGACCAAGTACAGAACAAATGCTTTTCCCATTATTAACTGTTGTGTCATGTGGATCACAATAAAAATTACTTTTTCCTCTATAATCTTTTATAAAAGGAAATTCGTTTATATATTGATTTTGAAGAATTTTTGAGTTTGTAAGAATATCAAATTTAGCATATTTATTTACAAAATTTCTATACCAATTGGCAAACATCATTATTAAATAACTTTTTCCACTACCTGTTGGTAAATTTAATAAACAATATCTTTTACCATTATTTATACTTTGTTTTAGGAAATTTAATGCTTCTAATTGTTGTTCTCTTGGTTTTAATTTTAAAGGAAAATAAATATTTATATTATTAATTTTGACCATTAATTTTTTTTTTGTTTTAATATATATGATTTTTTATTTTTGGTTTTATATGTTTTTATATTTCATCTAACCATTTATTTTTTAATAATTTTTAATCCATTAATTTAATTTCAATCTTTCTTTAGTAATAGAAATGGAAGAAAAAAGCATGAAGTTATATAAAATAAAAATTTTTTTGATAAATAACAATATACATATACAATAAAATAGGGAGTTGATTAGATTTGAGCCAATAAATTTGAAATATTTAAAAGTCATATTTTTTATAAATTACTTTTAGATTTTAATATATACTTAAAATATTATCTGTAAAATATGAATATAAATGAATATTTTGAAGAAGTACAAGAATATATAAAGAAAACTGTACAAAATCCTGAAGAAATTGATGAATTAATAAAAGAATTACAAAAAGATAATTTACAAGCTGTTGTAAATAAAAATTTTAATAACGGATTATCTATTGAAGAATGTGGTGAAATGATATTAAAATCGTCCAATATTAAAGGTAGTGATAATTCACAAGAACCAAATCAAATAAATGGTGATAGAGCATTAAACAAAATGGAAAGAAAAATTATGAAATATTCTGAATTTGTTAATGAAAATTTAAAGTATATAATTGAGGATGAATTATCTACAGCTATTGAACCTTATATAAGTGAAATTGGAAAATTTAAAAACGCAAAAGAATATAGACAATTATTGACAAAGATAAAAAAAGAATTATCTGATGTGTCTTATAACAAACTTAAAAGTTTGGATGATAAAAAATTAGTTAAAGCATTTTCTGATGCTGTAAATTATATTTAAAATAAATATAAAATTTGAATACATAGACGATCCAATATGCTAGAAAATAAAATAGAATTATCAGGTAAACACGGTTTTGATATTTTTTTAGATATTATAACTGATTTTGATTTATTATTTATAAAGCAAGATTATTATAATACATCTGATTATTGGTATTTTTTTACCACTGAAAGAATAACAAAAAAACAAGAAATACTTGATTCTCTGAAAAGGAAAAAATCACTAAAAACAGCATACATGACTTTGGTTACATTAAAAGATAAAAGATTATCATTTTTCTTTGCTGTTAAAGATTATTCAGTGTTTTACGGTTTTTACGATGAAACTAATAGATATATTTATAAAGTTGGAAAATTTAAAACAACTAACGAAGATTTCAAAAAACTTTACAGTAAAAAATGTATGAAAACTATAAGAAATGTTATTGAAAATAGTAATTTAAAAAATCTGAAACAATTACAACTTATAAAAACAGATTTTCACACTCTTTTTGATGTAAAAGAAAAAGATATAGAAATACTTGATGAAAGAAGAATAAAAAGTACTTATCCTATTGATATATTCAAACAAGAAGATAGAAATGAAGATAAACTTAGGATTTATACGACTCAATGGTCCAGAAACTTTAACTGGACGGATAAATGTTATTATTATGTTAGGCTAACTGATAAATATGCACATTTTTATATCAAGTTAAAAGCCCAAATACAATAGTGATAATTAATTCCTTATCAAGGAAAGTGCAAGATCATGATTCCTTCTTATTTTATTATTTTTTTTCTTTTAGTTTGACTTATTTTATATATAGAATAAAATATAATTTTATCTTTATGACACAAAAAAATAGTTTCATTTCTATTTTAGAAAAAATTGCTCAGTTAAATAAAAACAATGTTGAAGTATTAACAAAATTAAATGATATTGTTGCTTCAAATAAAAATAGTGTAACAGTAAATTACCAAGAAGATGATGGTAGAGTTATTAAATTTGAATTACCAACAGTTGGTTGGTTAAAAAAAGAGATTGATATTGCTAATTCAAATATTAAAAAATTAACAACAATAGAAGGTGATAATTCTGTTATAATTATAGATGAGAACACTAGTAGAAAGATTAAATCAGTCGATTTAAATAGAGAACCAACACAAATAGGAAATTTAAATATACCTTCAATTTTTTCTCAAAATAATAATTGGTTTTTTGAAGGTTTAATAAATCCTACATTAAGTATTGAATTAGATTTGACAGGTCAAATTACTGATAATGTGAATAAAGTATTATCAAGAAGATATATTTTAAAATTTGAAAAGAATGAAGATGGTACATTAACTACGAATGGACAAAACTCTTTAACAAGTTTTGAAAATAATTTTTTAAATAGAAATGATTTTACAATCGAAACATTTTTAAATTGGTTAAACAATCCTACAAATTTAGGTATTCTTGATAAGGAAAATGAAAATTTATATAGAGACGATCAATATTTTGATTTAAATTACAAAGTAATAAATTATAAAGGTTATTTTAATGTATTAAAAATAGAAAGAGATAGTATCAATAATAAATTATGGTATCATCTAAATACATTGACATACTATGATAGAAATTCAAATACAAGAACATTAGCTGTTGGTGATATATTATCAGTAAATGTAGCAAATTCTTATACAAAATATAGAGTTTTGGAAATTAATACATCTTCATCTTTATTTAGAATTTCAGTTGAAAGAATAGAAGGATATGATCCTATTCCTATTGGTACAGGTGTATTAGAATTTTATTCAACATTAGAATCCAATTCAAAAGTAAAAGTAACAATTGGTTTTGATGAATATAATGTAATTTTCCTAAAACCTATTAACACAGATAACAATATTATTTGTGCAAGTTGGTCAAAAGGTATGGCTTTTTATACTAATGATTTAGTACTAGATACAGATAATAGTTTAGGTATGACTGATTTCTATTTAAATTATGTATATGATTATGGTGCAATATTAAAAGATATGGTTTCTAAAAGAATACCAACTCAATATGCATCTAAACCAAATAAACCAATATTAATTTCTGATAATTTTAAAGTTGTTCAGATTAATAAACATTTAACTGATACAAAAGATTTTAAGACTTTAAAAAAATTACATGCACAAAAGAATTCAACAAAATCTAAACTATCAGAAATAGACCAAGCTATTATTCAGAAAAAAGTAGAATTGAATACAAAATCATTCAAATCTGCAGCTGAGAAATCAAAAGCTCAGAATGAATTAAATAAGTTAATTCAACAACAAGAAAGTGAAACAAAATTATATTCATCATATGTTTCACAAATTACAAATTCAAGAGCAGAACAAACTTCTGATCCAAAATTTAGAGTAAGAGGTTTTTGGGATATTCCAGATCCTATTTTAAAATCAGGATATAGACCACAAGAAGTTATTGGATTTGAAATACAATATCGTTATGGTTCAAAATTAGGAACAGATAATACCACAGATGGTTTTGAAATGAAGAAAAGCACAGTAAGTACTACATCATTACCTAACAATCAACAGTTTACTGTAAAAACAGCATATTTTTCTCAATGGGTTTCGATAAAAAGTGATATTAGAAAGAGAACATATGATAATACAACAGGAAATTGGTATTGGGAAATAGAAGATGTTTCTGATGCTGATACACCTAATATCAATCAATTAGATATTCCAATTCAAAGAAATGAAAAGGTGGATATTAGAATTAGAAGTATTTCTGAAGTTGGATACCCAGAATCACCTATTTATTCTGATTGGAGTGAAATTATAACAATAGAATTTCCTGACAATTTGAATGAAGTTCTTGGTGAAAATGCTTTCATTTTACAAGATGCAACAAGAGAGGAAATGAGAGTTTCTTTTGAAAATGAATTGTCTTCAAAAGGTGTATTAAAACATGTAGGAGATTCTTTTTATGTAAATGAACAATATTTTGCACACACTGACAAAACATTGGCAACTTCTTTCAAAGATGCTTTCGGAAATACTATGACATTGTTTGATTATTTAAAACAAATGAGTGATAAAATCACAGCACTTGAAGAAACAATTAAGAGAGCTAAAGGTGAAGTTAAAGTTACATTATTTAAAGGTACAGAAGAAACAGAAATAATTAATGGTTCCGTAATAAATGTTGTTGTTAATTGTGAAGATTATATGGTTCTTAATTCATCAATTGGTGTTGGTGGTTACACATCAAAAGTATTCCAAAACAATGTTTATATGATTCAAGACTATTATTTACAACTTGAAAATGTTTCAAAAGAAAATGACTTAGGTTTATTTACAATAACCAATGCTTTAACAGGTCCTATTATCAATACTGGACCAACAGCACCTTCGTTTATTAGTAGTGATGGTTTTCTTTATCCACAACTTGCAAATCAATATATTTATATTTATAATACTGCAAACATCGATGGTTCGCAAATAACATTATATGGTGGAAGTGATTTAACAAGTTATAATGATGCATTGGCAACCGATTATAAAAATGTAAGTGGCTCACTATCAAGTGCTTTACTAAGTGTTGCACCAACAGAAAATATATGGTCAACTACAACAAACACAAAAAGATTTGGTGCTACAATACATCCATATATTGAATATAATAATGCTGGACAGAGTTCAACTATTGTTGATAAAAATACTCAAAATATTCACATAATAAGTCCACAAGAAACTGAAAAAATACCTATTCAGATTTATTTTAAACCTGATATGTATGATTCAGGTGCAACATGGACAGCGAATGCTTCTGATACACCATTAATTTTGAAAAAAGCATTAAGATTTCATTTTGAAGAAGAGTCAAAGTCAAGACCATTTGAATTTACAATTATTTTTAAATTAATTAGACATAGACAATTTGCTATACCATCAACAAGTGAGGTGATATCATCTACAACACAAAATAATTAAAAGTAATGAGTACATATATAGTAGATAAAACTTTTCAACTTATTAGAACAAACCCTTTATTAACATCCAACTATCAAATAGTTGTTGATTCAAAATATAATTTATATTTAGAAAGTATTAATTCGCATAAGTTTTTAAGCGATGATAAGTATAAGCATTTTCATATGACTAAATATACTTTTCTTGAAGATAAGTTAGCTGAATTTTATAAAGGGTTGCCGATAAATATTGCATTTAGTGTTAAATTTGACGCAGATGATGATATAGTTTATAACACTTATGATCAACAATTTGATACTATATATTGGGCTGGTGCTTCAAAAATAAAAGAAAATGAATTTTATGCAGAAGAATATGAATATTTTGCACCATTATATATTACAAAAAACGAATTACCAAGCAATTTTGTTATATTAAGAGTTGATGAACCAGCTGTATATGCTTTATCAGAAAATGATTATATTATTTCAAATACATCAAAATTTAATTTCAGAGATGAAATAGTTAATAAATGGAAATGTATTAGTGTTTTTGATATGACACTAAATAGTGATTTTGGTTATTGGTTAGACCAAAATTATATTTCTAATCCTCGTTTTCCAAAAGCGCCTTTAGAATTTGATATTAAAAAATATAATCTAACAAAATGGTACGGTATAGATTATTTTACAGGTGTTTATACTAATAAGAGTATGTATCTTGAAGATAAATTAAGATATGAAAATCCTCATTTTAGATTAGAACAATTCATCACCGAAGGATTTAAAAATAGTGAACTTATTTTTCCAAATATAGCCAATTTTAAATTCTTATTTAATGATACACCAGCTTCACCTTTTGAATTAAAACCATATTCTATAAACAGATATTATGGTTTTTATGTTGATTTACAATTGGTTAAAAATATAACACCATATAGAGCAACTTCGATAAAATCTGGTTTAAAGATTAAAAATAATATTTTTATGAGTGTTGATCAAATAAGTGGTAGTACAATGCCATTTGAAAGTTGGGATGATAATAAAAATTATTATATTTATGCAATAGATAATTTATATAAAGTTATTAAGACATATGAAAATGGTGAATGGTATTACAAAATTATATCTGATAAAATAATAAAAATTGATGATATAACAAGAGATAATGAAGTTGATATTATATTTAATGATTTAGGAAATAAACAATATAATAATTATATAAGACCAAGAACATCAATATCTTTATATATCGATAGATTAATAGAAGAGACTGGTGTTCGGGATTTATATGCTGATTTATATTTAATTAAGATAGATGATAAATTTCATGTTTTAGAGTCAAAAATAAATCAATATACAGGATTAATAGAACATTATATCAGAACAGATTATGGTATTGAGTGTGATTATAAAACTTTAACATATTGGTTAGTTCATAAAGAACATAGTGATTATACAAAAACAGTTTTAGTAGAAGATGTGATAAATAATGAACTACCAATAACATTTCCTATTTATAGAGCAAAATTCAGGGAAATAAAAGATTTTGATTTTAATAGGATAGAGTCTGATTTTGCAAATTTTGATTGTTATAAACCAACAGAGTATAATGACACAACAGAACACAAACTTTATGCAGTAGAATATAGAGATGCATCTGAAACGACAATTTTTAAAACATACGATAAAAATAGTGTAAATTCAGATAAAATTATAAATGTTTCTTCTGAATATATATCTACAGATGAATTATTTGAAATAAATAAAAATGGATTAACTGACATATGGAGAAAAAATCAAAGTATATGTAAATGGGGATATGTTAATTCTATATCACATTCTGATTATCCATATAAATTAAATAATAGTAACAAAGTTGGTTCAACATTTAATCGTACAACTGATGTATTTAATAGACAACCTAATGTAATAGGTAAAACACATGATTATTTTTATAGAATTGGTGATTTCTATAAATCAAAAGAAATAAATAATCAGGTTTCTTTTGATATTGAATATTATACAAATCAATCACTTTCAATTCAAACATCTTCATTAGAAACAAATTATTTCGATCTTGATAAATATATTGCAAGTGATTTTGATTATTTTGATTACTTTTTTAAAAATGTAAGATATATAGATGCAGATAAAAATTACGAACAAACAGCTCATTATTCTATTATTAATAATGGTGATGACTATATACAATCATCAACACTATTCAAAGGTATTAAATATAATTTTTATAAAGTATCAAATATAATCAGAGATGATGATACGGGTTTTATAACTAAAATAATAACTAGTAAAAAAACAAATTACAATGGATATAAATTCTCAATCATATTGAATGATAGATATAGTGGTTTCACAAATAAGTTATTACCAGATTATTATAATATGTTACCATTAGAAAAAGTTTATTCATCAACAAATATATTAGGTAACGATACTGGTATTCATATTTTTGTTAATGATAAGTATAAAAACATATTAATTATAGTTTGTGTTAATTTTGCAGCTTCAAATAATGAAGTATTAACTTTGAATAACATTACAGCATTTGACCAAAGAGAAGGATTATATTTGAATA
Source organism: Ignavibacteria bacterium (assembly GCA_013177855.1). NCBI lineage: Bacteria > Pseudomonadati > Ignavibacteriota > Ignavibacteria > Ignavibacteria bacterium. The sequence goes on along the minus strand of JABLYA010000006.1, from coordinate 58,936 downwards.
AAACAAAATCAGGTACAACAGCATTTATTAATTATAATAATAATTTATTAGTGGCATATAATTTTATTGAAAGTATGAATAATTTGAATGATAAAAATTCTTTTGAAAGATATATTTCATTCTATTATATCAATGATAATGCTGAATTTGGCGCTTGTGTTATAAATCCAGGAGTGCAAGATAATTTATACCCTATTAGAAATATTTCAAATTGGCAAAATGATTTCCCACCTATACAAATAGTGTGTGAAACTCCTGATATCATGAATACTAAGAAACAATCATATAAAACTGCTGCTCTTAAAGGTCCAAAGTTTAATATTTATGATAAATATAAAACAGATTATACAGAAGTAGTTTATGATAAATCTTTCATAAAAGAGCCATTATCACGAATTATTGAAATTAATGAAGCAGAGTTAAAACCAAAACCAGAATTTACATCTACACCAGAATATGAAAATACAATATATAGATACAGTGGTCCTTATGAACCTATATTTAAAAATATAGAATTGTTTGCACCTATAAAATATAATATTATAAATGATGGTTATTTTTCACAAAGTAGATGTGGTGGGCATTTATCTGAAGTAAATAATATGGGTTTATATGAAATAGCTGCATATAATGTAGAATTAGAAATTAATAAATTAAATGAAACACTTAAATATATTAATAATAAAGCAATTGAAATAGGAGAATTATTGACAGAGTCATATATTCTTAATGATTCTGAAGTTACATCAAATCTTTTAAATCAATTAACATTTTATGATGAATTAAAAAATTATATTGAAAATCAAATAGTTATTTTAAATAATACATTAATATCATATACTGGTGGTACTTTTGTTTCAAGTGAAACTGGAAGCACATGGATTTTTAAAGATAAAGCTTTAGGATTGTGTGATGGTAATTTTGCCAGTTGTGAGATGTTGTTAAATATGGGTGAAACATATAAGACTTCTAATAGATTAGAGATTAATACATTTAATTTTAATATTCCTCTTGATTCAACAATAAAAGGCATATCACTTTCTATTAGAAAAAGAGCAAATTTAGGTTTTCCTTATAGTGCGATTGCTGATAATGTGGTATCTCTAATAAAACCGGATGGTAATTTATCGGACAATTATGCTAAAATACCAATAAATGATAATATAAGTGATACTGCTAATATACCATATTATTGGAATATACAATCTTCATCTTCAACTTATGGTGGTTCTAAAGATTTATGGGGTAATAATTGGACAGCACAAGAAATAAATAATAAAAATTTTGGTGTTGCAATAGAGATAAACGCATACAAGAGAGCCATTGGAACAATGGTTAATATAGGATATATAGATTGTATATGTGTTACAGTATATTACACGATAAATAGTATACCAACAGGGTTAACATATGTTTCGAGTACAGAAGTAAATACAATTTTCGATACAGGTTTATATAATTTTGGTGAAGTTAGTGAATTGATGTATTCAAAAGTTAATGAAGTTCAAAATATATTGAAAATTAAAAATACAGAAGAAGACAGATCCATTTATCCTATGGTTGATGAATTTGGTTATTCATACGATAAAAGATTTATTTTCAAATCTTCTTGGGATTCTGATTATTATATAAGAACAAAAAATGAAATAGAATAATGAAAGAAACACTAATACTTAAAAAGTTTAAAAAAGAACCAGTTTATGGAACTTTCAATTTATTGGAGGAAGAAACTTTCTTTGGTTCTAAAATAATGGAATTAGAGGATCAAATTATTATTAATGACAAAAGTGTTCAATATTTTCAATATTTTTTTAATGCTTTACCTGGTGACATTACAGGTCAGACGTTGGCTAAGAATAATGGATATCAGTATTCACAATTAAATAAATTGGTTGAAACATTTTATTTGTTAGATATGGTTGATTTGAAATTACAAAATCATGCAATATATAAAGCAACACAAACATCGAAAGATGAAAAATATAACACAAAATGGGTTATAGATGTTAATATCAAAAATATATTAAGAGAATATCTTTTTGCGAAAATTAAAGAAAGAAGAACTTTTAAATCAATTACTCATGATAGATTTTTGAATAAAGATATAAATAAATCGATATATGAATATATTGATGTTAATTTGTTAGATAGATATTCATTTCAATATATTGATTTTTATATAAGATATGTTGATATAAAAAATAATACAGTATGGTTAGATACAACTTTTAAACAATTTGACCCACAATTTAGAAGTGATATTGAATTGGATGAATATAAAAACCAAAGTGTAAACGTAGAAATTGCAAACTTTATAGACCCTTTGGCAAATTTAAAGATAAATTATTTTCAAACTAAACCTTCAACAGATTATAAGTTTGATTATTACTTTAATATTTATTACAAGAAAATTTAAACGATTTTTATTTGTTTCTCAATTTCTGAGATTATTCTATCTGATATAGAACCATGTGTCCATTCACCATTTATACCATATTCATCAACCCAAAAAATCATACATTCTTCGTTTTCTATCTTTTCTAATTGACCTTTTGAAAAATAAAAACTATGATAAAAATCATTAGATTTAGATCTTTCATAAGTATGAACTTCTTCTATATCACCATCATATACATTTACTGATCCAATCCAAAACTTTTCACCAGTTTTTAATAAAATTGCATGATTTTTATTTTCTAATTTTTAATTAAATTTTTGCCAATTAAGTAATCTCATATATAGTTTGTTTATGATTTTTAAATATATATTAAATATGAAACAATTTTTATGTTTTAGAATATAAACAAAAAAACTATTTTATTTAAAATGAGTGATGAAAAAGAAAAAGTCAATTATGACGAAATCTTAGAAAAGTTAGAAAAAGATTTCATCGAAAGGCAAAAAAGATGGAATGATATTGTTGAAAAACTTTCTAATAAAATTACTTGTGAATTGAAGAAGAGTATAGAACTTTCTGCTGAAGCAACTTCACAAAGACAATTAATTCTTGATGAAAGAACAAATTGGTATTATAAGATGTATAGAGATTTACCAAAATTAAAACAATTAAGAAAAAAACATTTTGAGTGGTATTCGACTAAATATCCTATCAAAGTTAATGGTACTGAAAAAACAAAATTAATTGAAGCAGATTTGGCATACCAAGAAGCAAAAATGGAATGTATGCAAAATTACATAAATTTTTTGACAGAATCAATTAAAACAGTTGATCATGTTATTTATAGTGTTAAAACAAAGGTTGATTTATATAATGCCACAGGTTTAGATTAAAAATAAAAAATGTATGCAAATAGAAGTTAAATTTAAACATTTTATTGAATTTCAGAAGAAATATGTAAACTCTTTTGAAAAAAGAAATACTAAAGAATATGAATTGGGTTGGGCATTATATTTTACAATTTAAAAGATTGTAAAGAAAATAGTTTCTTAGGCTACAAGTTAGATACGGAAACTCAAAAATTATTTTTAGGCTTTTGAAATTTGAGATTAGTAAAGATTACAGTAAAATTGTTCTTAAAGAATCTACTAGAGAAGAATTTAACAATTTAAAAAAATGGCTTAATCCTTATGTAAAAGGATATCGTTTCATGCCTCGTTTCAAACTTACAAATTGGGACGGTAAGTTTGATTATTTTAATAATGGTATTATAGATTTTGGTTTATGGCAAGAATGTTATAATTGCTGTAAAGAATATGGCTATCCTTTTAATGTTATCAATAAAGAAATTTTTCCAAGAGACAATAATATAACCTTGGAAGATGTAACAAATTTTACAAAAGAATTTTTTAAAGATCACAAACTAAAAGGTAAACCGTTTGTACCTTATGAACATCAAATTGATGCAGTATTTAAAATGTTGAAACACAGATATGGTACAATCGAGGTTGCAACTTCTGGTGGTAAATCACTCATATTTTCTATAATGGTTTTTTACATACTTAAAAAGAAACCTGATGCAAAAATTTTATTAATAGTTCCATCTATATCACTTGTAACACAATTTTACGATGATATGATAGATTATAATTTAGGATTTAATAAAGAAAATAAAAATCCTGTTGATTTGAATATTCAAGAAATCATGTCTGATAAACCAAGAAAAGTTAGAGATGGAAAAGAACCAAACGTATATATAGGAACTTATCAATCATTAATTAACTGGGGAACAGCACAGTTAGAACCAAATTTCTTTAAACAATTTAATGTTGTTATGGTTGATGAATGTCACACTGCGAAAGCAGCAACATTAACAACTATATTAAGAAGAACATTTGGACATGCTCATTATAGATTAGGTATGTCTGGTACATATCCTATGAATGGTACATCTGAATGGATGGCTATTGAATCTGTTACAGGTCCAAAATTGATTACAGTCAAAGCCAAAGAATTAATGAATAAAGGTTTGATTTCAAATGTCAAAATTAAATGTTTGATATTGCAGTATGATGATAAATCATTTGCGGAAAGTGTTTATACTATTAAAAAGTATGGTGATGGAAAAAGAGCATATGAGTTAGAGAAAGAATATGCACAAAATTCAGATAAACGAAAGATTTTCTTATCAAAGTTAGTTGGTAAATTCAAAAACAATTCTCTTGTTCTATTTCATAATATTGATTATGGTACGGAATTATATAATTTTTTCAGGTCAAATGTACTAGATAAAGACTTTTATTATATCGATGGTCAAACTTCTTCTGAAAAAAGAGAATATATTAAGAAACAGATGGAAATAACAGATGGTAAACCAAAAGTGTTAGTGGCATCTTTTGGAACTTTATCAACTGGTGTAAGTATCAAAGCATTAAAAAATATAATATTTGCTGATTCATTTAAATCTGCAAGAATTGTATTACAATCCATTGGTCGTGCTTTAAGATTACACAAAGACAAAGAAGGTGACAAAGCAATTATTTTTGATATTGTTGATCAATTTCACAGTTCTTATAAAACGATATTGTATAAACACTATATCTCACGAAGAGATGAATTATATAAGAAACAAGAATATCCATTTGATGAATTAAAAATAGTAATATGATAGAAGATTGGTTAAATAGTTTAAGCGATAAAGAATTTGATAATTTAAAATGATGTAAAAGTAGTTTAGAAGATTCAACAAATCATTCAAAAGAAAATTTAATAAAATTTTGTTATAATTGTAGTTACTAAAAATCGTAAAAGAGGTTTATTGTTAGAACATAACACAAAAATTTTGGATAAAGCTATCGAATATACAATTGAACCTGAAAGATATAAATAACTTGAAAGAAAAGATAAAAACCATAAAATTTTGAAATGGGATTGAATATAAACTATATATAAATTTATGAAAAAATTTATTATTTATATAAAAGAGTTGTTTGAAACTAAGAATTATAAATGGATTAAAAAATCAGAATATGGTTGGATTGCTAAATTTGACATTCTTGATGATCAATATTTTATACATTTTGATTCTATTGGTTTAAATGCTTATAATATATATTTTTATTATATTGATTTAGAAAAAAATAAAGTATATAAATTATTAAGAAATATAGACAATCGTGGATATAAAGTAATATCAAATATTAAAAATAGTATAGAAGAATTTATTGATAAAAATGAAGTTGATTTTTTAGGTTATTCATCTTTTGATGATGAAAGAGATAGTTTATATATGTTAATGTTACAAAATATTTGTAGAAAAGATGATATTTATATGACTAAAGAAATAAGAGGTAAAAAATATTATTTTTTATATAAAAACGATATTAGTATTGAATCTAATTTATATATTAAGAAATTTATAGAAAATGATAACAAGATAAAGAAATGAAAAAAATGGTTACTATATCATATGATGAATATGAAAAATATTTAACAACTATCGACCAATTAAGAACGCAAATTCAAAATTATCAAACAGAAATAATAAAACTAAAACAAGAAATTGCATTCTTAAAAGATAGTGGTGAAAATATTCTTGTTATCATTAAAGATAAAGATAAACCAGATGTTCATGAATACAAAACTACAGAAAAAAATATATTAACTGATTTAGTAGCAGAGAATTATAGAGTAAGAGAAAGATATGATGAATTGTCAAGAAAAATAGATAATGTTGAAAATCAAAAACAATTGATAATTCTAAAATATAAAGAAATGGAAAGTATTTATAAAGCTCAAATTTCAAAATTGGAGGAATATATTAAATACTTAGAAGAAAGAGGATTTTTAGATAGAATTAAGAATAAGAAAAAAAATATTCAAGAAATAAATATCGTAAGTTTTGATGAACCTATCATGTTAGAATCTGGTCCTCAAAAAACTATTTATTCAGAAAATGAAATAAAACGTCTCGAAGAAGAAGCAAAGAAAGTTAAAAAACCAAGAGGTTGGCATTTTTATGAAGAGTTTGTAGATTCTGAAGGTAATGTATATCACAAAGGAAAACTACAACCACATTTAAAGGGTACAAAATAATTTTTAATTCAAACAACTTAAATTAAGTTCTCAAACATAGAAATCGTATTGTTTGATATTTGTAAATAATGAGAATGTTAAAATTTAGACAAATAATTATAAATATATATGATAAAAAATAATTTATATAATTGACTAATGGTTATATTTATTTGTTTAAATGTGTTTCTGATTATGAAACAACTTATAAAATAGGATATACACGCAATAAGGACTTTAAAAAAAGAATAAAAGGACTTCAAACAGGCAATAAAGACAAAATTACTTGCATTGATTTTTTTAAAACTAAATATGGTAGAATGGTTGAAACAACACTACATAATTTATATTCACATAAAAGAAAGGGTGGTGAGTGGTTTGAACTTGATTTACAAGATGTTGTAAATTTCAAATTATCATGTCAAAAGATAGAAGATAATTTTAAAGCGTTAGAATTATATAATATAATTTTAAATAAATAAATTAAATAAATAGAATTATTTTACATAAAGCATTTTTATACAATTGTAGATAGTAGTATTTTCATAACTTTAGATTTTTTGTTTAATTAAATATAAACAATTATTGTGTCAAACTAATTTAGAGGACTTATTTATTTTTTAATCTGTTATATTAACAACATTTAACGTATCGGTATTATCATAATATTTCAATCTCGGTGTTCCATCTGATCGTCTATATAATTCACAATCATAATCTCCATATACATGTGTTGCTAATGTAAAGTCTGTATTGCTAGGAATAGCACCTGATCTAACATAATTACACTGAAAATCATTTCCTATTATAATACGACCTCGAATATCACCAACATAATCTTCAAAAACATTTCTGTTAAAATTATTACCTATAGAATTTCTATAGATACCTCCTTTATCAGCACCATTATTATTACCTATTTTATTATTATTATTCATATAATCTCCAATATCAGTATTAATAAAATTATCACCTATATAATTATACTCAAAATAATCACCGATTGTGTTATATTGGTAATAGTTTCCGATTGTGTTAGAAATGTAATCGTTTCCGATTGTGTTAGAAATATAATAGTTTCCGATTGTGTTAGAAATATAATAGTTTCCGATTGTGTTAGAAATGTAATCGTTTCCGATTGTGTTAGAAATATAATAGTTTCCGATTGTGTTAGAAACGAAACTGTTTCCTAAAATATTTTTACTAAAAAAATGCCAATTTCATTATTATTAAAATCGTCACTGATTGTGCAATTATTACTTTTTTCTCTTATTTTGCTTGACATACAAGCTTCTCTAAAAACAATATTATTCAACATTGTTATGTATGAATTTGATATATATCTATGTCCAATTTCTATATTTGATACCATAGAATTATTAATAAAAGTATAATAATCTTCATATGAGAGAGGATTTATAATTAAATTAGTTGTAGTAGCATTCCCCATATTAAATTGAGAAATATCACTTGTCCAACTCCAATTTACAAATCTTTCTAAATCTAACCATTTTTGCCAATTCTGAAAGCGAAATTAAATCATCGTATAATATATCTAATATACCACTACCTCCATCTGCCCACACAAGAACACCACCTTCTACTTTTAGATATTTACCTTCTTCTAATTCTGGCAAATTATTTGAAGAAGGAATGAAATTACCATCTGGCGTTTTTAGCCAAAATCTTCCATCATCTTCATTTAAAAATAAAAGACTACTACCTGATGGAACATCTGGTAATAAATTTTTATTTTGACTCATCATTTGTATTGTACTTGGCATATTTATATTATATTATTTTTTTTAACTTTTATTTTCCCATATATATATATTGAAATAAAATTAATATAATTTATATATATAATGTGTATTAAAAAATCAATTTGCTTAAACTTTTATTATTTTCCAATATATATTGAAATGAAATTATAATTTTTTATAAAAAAATAAATTGTTAATAATTATGCAAATAATTGTTTTACCAGAAGACATAATTAAAAGGTGTCTATTCAACAAATATAAAAGATTTGTTTTAAAAGGCAAATCACAAGAATATATAAATAAGTGGATTCAAGAAAACAAACCAGAAGTTATTTCTGAAAATGATGCCTATGTTATAGGTTTATTAAAAGTTGTTGAAACGGATAATTTGATACATCAATTTAATCTTTATATTGAAGATTTTTTAAAAATTAAATCAACAATCAATAATGACAAAGTTATTATCAATAAGTCTTCTTTATTAAAAGAAATCATAGAATTTAAAGATATGTTTCCAGAATCATATAAACCTTCTGATTCATTTCAAAAGAGCATTGATGATTTGAAAAATTATATATCAAATATTTATAGTGAAATTGAAAAATTAGAAACATTGCAAATTCCTATGAGGGATGGTAAAACATACACATTTGTCTTATCTTCAGAAATAAATAAATTAGTTACAAGAAAACCATAAAAAGAAGCCTCTCAAGTTGAGAGGTTTCTTTTTATTTTATCTAAAATTAGGATTGAAATAATGTACTGTTATCAACTGTTTAGTAGCATTGTCTGCTAATATCAAATGCTGTTCATCCCTTAATATATCTTGTTTTAATATATTAATTATACTTGTTTCAGGTATAACATCATTTAATACTCTTATATTTGTTAATTTAATATTTGAACCTAAAAGTTTAAGTGTATCTTCCATTTCAAATTCAGTAGGATTTATAGAATAATTTGTAGATGCAACTAGTTCCATATCAGTACAAATTTGATTTTCTATATTATCAATAGGTTTATATCCTTGACTAATTAAATCGTTGTATTCTTCTGAATTATAAATAGCACTTGTTTTTACAAACGAATTTTCTTGAATTAGTGTTACACTTATATCACTATTTCTTCTGTAAATATATAAATCAATAGTTCTTAATCTTTGGTTTAGATTAATTACACCTGCATACCAAATATTGGTCATTAAATCTTTTGTTAATTTATATGTATCATTATTTAGCTTGAAGAATAATGAACCACCTTTGTAATATATTTTATATCCAATACCTGATTCTGTATAATTATTTAAAAAGTTAAATTCTGTATTAGTTTTAATTTTATAATTTTGAAACATTGTGTTATTTGGTCTTGCATCTGAATTATAACCATTATTGAAATTAAACCAGAATATAAAACTTCTATTATCTGATTTTAATAATTTTTGGTCTATTTTTGTATAATCAACGGCTGTTTTATTTTTTATTGAAACATGACTTAAATCATAATATTGTTTAGAAACAATAAAATTATCAATATAAATATTATTTTTTATAATAGTAACTTTAGGTGATATTGTATGCCTGATTTTTTCAAACGATGTTGGATAAGTTTGTTCTTTATTTGCAATTTGATCTTCTGTTTCTTGAATATCTTTACCAAATAATTCATCTATTGTAGTATTATTTGTAAGTGAATCAATTTGATTTTGTGATACTTCAACAAGATTACGAATATTGGTTTTGTGTTCATATTTTTCTAATATAAGTTTGTAATACATTGAAGCGTTCATAATATCTCTTTTCGCCTGTGCATGTTTTACATAATATAACATATTTGCTTCACAAATGTAAATAATATCATCTTCACTAGGTCTTTTGGTTATACCAAATGCTCTTTTGAATTCATCTTTCATTATGTGAACTTCAAATGTATCAAATAAATTAAGATTGAATTGATTTATTAAAACATGTTCAACAGGGAATTTATTTTCAGGTACAACTATTTTAATTTTCTTTACATCCACTACATTTTTTAATGTGTATTCATGCATGAATTTATCAACACCTCTTCCATCTGGATCTGTTAAATGATAATCAACCGCCCATCCAAGAATTGATGAAATTTGATTTCCTAACATATTTGCAAAATCTGTAATTTTCTGATATTGATAAGGATTCCAATAATTACCAGTTGCTGTTGAACTATCATTTTCAGTATTTATATCATTAGCAATATTTAAATTTGTTTGATATGAACTAATACAAGATGTATAAAAATCTCTATCTATTGTACTTGATCCAGGCATAGGGTACATACTTTGTATTCCACCTATTCCTGTTGTACTTCCTGGTATCGTTCCAGCTCCACCAGCAACACTTCCACCTAACATAGCGGTTAAACAATCTTGTTTTAAACCATATCTATTTGTTTTTAAATAATTTGCAGACACATTTTGAAAATCACCTTCTAATATAATATCATAAATCATTAATCCATTGTCACTTGTATTTGTTATAAGATATTCAACTTGTGCAAATCTAAGAGGATTTAATTTTACGGTTGATATATTTTCTTGTGTTAAAGGTTCCCATTGTGTGTATGTCTTACCACCGTCTTGTGTGAAACGATATTTTATATCATAATTTCCACTTGTAGCATATACATTAAATCCAGTTAATGAAAATATTTTATAAATATCATTAGGTTTTAAAATAACAGAATCTCCATGACTTGATAACACAGCTTCGGATTCATATTTACTCAATTTATAGTTACCCATTATGAGAATATTATCCACATATAATTTGGTTGGTGGATTGGTGTCTTTACCATTTATGGTTCTATAATAATATAATTCTAATTCAAATTCTTCACAAGGTGTTAGTGTTAAACCACTAAGTTGATTTATTGGTAATAAATCAGACCAAGTTTCACCATTTCTATACTTGAAATATTTAGTAAAATATACAATATTTGTTTCACCATCTGGTTCATCACTAAAATAATTTATAGATGATATGTAATTTATAACTCCTGTTTTAAACACATATCCGTTTCCTGTTATTTCTTGTGGACCTCCTGTGAAGCTGATTGTATATGTTTCATCGAATTTTTTGCTTAAATAATAATTAAGTTGAGGCATTATTTTTTCAAAATAGATTTTAATATATATATATTAAAAAAAGTAATTCATTAAATGAGAATCAAAACAAACAATTTCTTCGGAGGAACAAAATCAATAGAAGTAGTTAATACTTGTATTATAGCAAAAGACGGTCCCAATATGGTTTCTAAGTTCAGTTTAGCAGGTTTAAATATTAAATATGATTCTGTATTTACATCAAAACAAACTTTGAAAAGTGGCGGTGTAGATACACCGATAATGTATGGATTTTTGGGAACAAATATAACATTTTTAGCAATAGTACCAACTTATGGCGGCAACAATCCAATGTCTTGCTCAGGTGCAAGCAATTATGTAGAATATTATTTTGAAGATAATCCTCTTGTTAGAAGAACTTTTACTGATATTTTAGTGTTATCTGGTGATGCAAATCACAGAATTCCACAAGTTTTTGTTTATAATCCAACAGCATATTCTGTAACTCTTGATATAATGGTGGCTAATCTTGATGAAAATGAAATTTCTACATCATTAGTTCCTACATATTCAACGATTAAAGGATTGTCTTACAGTTCAATTAGAACAGATCAAGTTTATATGGTATCTTGTTCAACTGGTTGCACAGGTTCAACACAATTTGAAATATATGATATTAACAATAATCTTGAAATGGTTATTCCTTTTAATAAAATAGACATTATTCAAATTAATAATGAATTACTTACTGTTAAAACACATTCTCATGATGATATTCAATTATACTTCCTAAGTGCTTTTAATGCACTTCAAACATTAAGTAGAATGAATTGGGTAATGGAATCTTCCATTAATAGATATTTGAGTGCAACATATCCTGGTTTAGATACTACTCCACCAGTTATAACTTTCAAAGCACACTCAATACCACAACCAATGTCTTACATAAGTGGTGTTATAACAAAAGCAGACCTTCTATGGAGATTTATTGATAATGTTAAAGATTACGATGATGATGGTATATTAAGAGATGGACAAATAAATAATGCAGATTTAGGTGTTCTTATAGTAAAATTAAGTACAGGTGAACAATTTGAAAAGATTACAACAGATGGAACTTATGCTATAACATTTACAGCAAAAGATTTAGCAGGTAATTCAACAAGTTCAACAAAAACTATTGTAGTTGATGGAACTGCACCTACAATTGTATGGAATTCAGGCATAACAAATACTATGGATTTAACTGGTGATACACAAACACCTGGTACAATATTAAAAGATGACATTCGTAGATATTATATCAATTATGTTTGGGATGATGTTGATGGTATTATTCCTAATAGTGCCGTAACAGTTATGATAAATTCTGGAAACACAACATACACTGGAATAACACAAATTGGTTATTATGATGTTGATTTTAGTGTATTTGATACTGCAGGCAATGAAGCAAGTGCTTATACATTACTTCACGTTATCGAAAGTGTTCCACCAGTAATTTATTACAATAACGTATTTACAGGTAATACATTTAGTATGACAACTGGTGTAACAGGTTTGACGGCTAATGAAGTTAGGGATTATGCTATTAATACTGTTATTGACAACTATGATGGTGCAATCGCTGTTAGTAATGTTATTGTATCAGGTACAACATTCCCAATAATCACGACAGGTTCATATGATATAACATTTAGTGTTAGTGATTCTTCAGGCAATGAAACAACTGATACAAAACAATTAACAACCACAAATTAAGAATTTTAATTAATGGCTACATATTGCATAGGTAATTTTATAAACGATCCATCACCAAATGATAGATTGATGTTTATTTATAATTGTTCTGGCAAACTTACCGTTTCGATTGATCCCTATGCATCTACATTTTTCCAAAAATCAAGATATGTTTATGTTGTAACAGATGGAAAAATGAATTATGATAATGTACTCGATTTTACAACAGAAAGTGAAGCAGAACAAGCTGTTGCTAGATTAAATGATGTCAAGAAGATATTTATAGATAGAACAAATAATACTTTATCTGGTTGTGTTAATTTAGTTAGCAAATGCGAATTTTATAATCATACTGGAGATACAAATTTACATACAGTTCAACATATACATGATGCACTCTATTTAGCTAATAATCCTTCATCAGCAAATACATTTGCTACATTAGAAGATATTATCGAATCTAGTGGTGATACCAAACAAGTAAAAGTGTCTATAGTAGATGATCACGCTGGTTTTTTAATTGAAAAACTAAGTGGTTCTACATATGTTAATTTTGAAATATTAAATCCATCATTAAATGAAATTTTAAAAATAAATATAGAAGGTTTAACACCATTAGTAACATTTTACCAACATACTGGTAATACAAATCTACACTTATCACTTATTCAAAAAGATGCTTTAGATAATTCAAATAATCCATCTGCTTCAAACCCTTTTGCAACATTTAATGATATTACGGTTGCTGCTAGTGGTCTAACGATTCCAGTCGCTGATGCAAGATATGTCAAGCAAACAGGTGATACAATGACTGGTTCATTGGTAATTGATGCTAATTTAACAGTTACAGGTTTAACGAAAACAAATAACTTAGAATTAGAAAGTGGTATAACAGTCAATACTATTAGTAATGATACAGGTTTAACTAATTCATCATCTACATCATTAGTAACAGAAAACGCTGTAAAACAATATGTAGATAGTAGAGGTTGGTTTTCGGTTGAAGCTACAAGATATGGAATCATTTATGCACCTGTTGATTTACTAAGAGGTGGTGTAACTACTAGTGATTCTCCTTTTATTGCTCCATATAAATGTAGAGTTACTGAGATTTCAATATCAACTCAAAATTATGCAACTTGGACTGGCTTTACTGAAGTTTTTAATCCTAATAACTTAGTTACACCAGTTTGGAGTTATCCAATTTATGTTAATAATGAAATAACAAAAACAATAGAATTTGATAATTCATTTACAATACAAAAAGGATATATTATTAGAATGAGAATTGGTCAACTGATCAATTCTATTAAATATCCAACAATGACTATTTTCCTTGGAAAAAAATAAATATATACAATAATATTAAAAAAAACAATAATAAATTATGGAAATTAAATTATTTAAACAAGTAGGTGGTAATATTATTATAGAAGATTTAGGTTATCTTCTATTGACTGATGAAAATGCACCAGCAACTGGTGGTACATCAAGTGGTTTAACATTAACAGGAGTTGATGGTCAATTTTCAATAATGGAAGTCATGAGGTCAGCCGAATTACAACAATTAGTAAATGACGGTGATATTATCATAACAGATGAAAATGGAAATCATATTACTGATTTATCAACAATAGAACCATATTCAAAATTTGAAGCTGATATGACTTTTATATCAGTTAATGAAATAACTGGTTACACAACACACACAGAATTTTATAATCACACAGGTGCAACTAATCCACATGGTACAGGGTTTAATGATCTTACATCAACAGCACATACACATAATTGGTCAGAAATAAATAATACACCTACTACTATTTCTGGTTATGGTATTACCGATGCCTATACTAAAACTGAAGTAAATAATAATTTCCTATCAGCTAATACATTTGACACTACTATACCTAATATAACAGCCACAAATATAACCGCCACAACATTTTATGGTAATTTAGATTGGAATTATATAACAGGCGAGCCTGATTTTGCATTACAATCTAATTTTGGCTCACACACATCTGACACATCAATTCATTTCACAAAGGATTCTATTTATTTAGATGATTTAGCTGATATTAATACTGGTGGAACTATTGATGGTTATTTCTTAATGTATTCAGCTGGAACTTGGATTAGCAACTCTGCTGTAACTGATCTATCAAATTATTATACAAAAACAGAAGTTAATAATAATTTCTTATCAGCAAATACATTTGACTTAACAATAAATACTAACGGAATCAATAATACAGGTGGTATTACTGCAACTACATTCTATGGTAATTTAGATTGGAGTTATATTCAAAATGAACCTAATTTTGCATTATATACTGATTTGACAGCACATACTAGTTTAACTGGTGCTTCTAATCCTCACTTAACATCATTTAATGATTTGACATCAACATCACATACTCACTTATGGAGTGATTTAACAACAACCGCTCACACACATACAAAATCACAAATAACAGATTTTGTAGAAGGTGATTATGTTCATACTACAGGAAATGAAAATATTGCTGGAAATAAAACTTTTGATAATAGTGTTATTATTTCAGGTAATTTATTTGTTGCTGGTACTGCTACAACAGTTTATTCAGAAGATTTATCAATTAAAGATAATTTAATAACAATCAATAGTGGTGAAACTGGTTCTGGTGTTACTCGTGGAGAAGCAGGTATAATTGTCGATAGAGGTGCGTTAGTAGATTATGTCTTCTTCTTTGATGAACCTACTGACACTTTTAGAGTTGGTGAAAGTGGTAACACACAAGCTGTTGCAACAAGAGAAGACATTCCAATAAATAGTGGTATTGCTTATTGGAATGCAAGTCTATATAGATTTGATACTTCAAATGATTTGGTTTGGGACGGTTCAGAATTGTTTGTTAATGGTACAATAAGTGCTTCAACAATATATGCTGATATTGTAGGAAATATTGATTGGACAAATATTACAAACACACCAACTACATTAGGTGGTTACGGTATAGTAGATGCTTATACAACTGCCCAAACTTATACTAAAACAGAATCCAATAATAACTTCTTATCAGCAAATACTTTCGATTCAACTATAAATACAAATGGTATAAATAATACAGGTGGTATAACCGCTACAACTTTTTATGGTAATTTAGATTGGACTTATATACAAAATACACCTGATTTCGCTTTAGAAACAGAATTAACCGCACATACAAGTTTAACAGGAACATCAAATCCTCACCAAATAGGTTTTAATGATTTAACAACCACTGCTCATACACATTTGTGGACTGATATTACAAATACCTCACACACTCATGATGAAAGATATTACACAGAAAGCGAATCTGATGGAAGATTTTACTCAATATCAGGTGGTACTATTTATGGTAGTATTAATGCTACAGGTTACAATATAACTGCAAGCACATTATTTGGTAATTTAGATTGGACTTATATACAAAATACACCTGATTTCGCTTTAGAAACAGAATTAACCGCACACACAAGTTTAACTGGTGCTTCAAATCCTCACCAAATAGGTTTTAATGATTTAACAACTACTGCTCATACACATGATGATAGGTATTATACAGAAAGTGAATCTGATGGAAGATTTTATTCAATATCAGGTGGTACTGTTTATGGTAATGTTTCAATTGATGGTACATTAGATTTATTGAGTGGTGTTACTGTTTATGGTATCTCAAATGCTACAGGTTTGACAGAAAATTCAAATGATTATTTAGCAACACAAGCTGCAATTAAATCATATATAGCAAGTCAAACTATGATAACATATGATGCTGCTAGATCAGGTATTGTTAATGCGCCAGTAGATTTATTGAGACACGGTGTTGCTACAAGTACTACACCTTTCATAGTACCAAAAAATATGAAAATATTAGCGATGTCTATATCAACAAGCGCACCAAATACTTGGACAGGTGCTACTTTAGTAGGTGGTTCTAATGTAGCCACTGTTGCTGCTGATGGACAATCTAAAGTATATTCTTTATTTAATATAAATATTAATGCTGGTGATGAAATAAGATTAAGAGTTATTAATAATACTGGACAAGTAAATAATCCAGCAATTACAGTTTACATGACCGAAAGGTAATAAATATATAAAATAAAACATTACATGAATGTAATAAGATTATACACAACAGGTAACATAACAGGTTTGACTATACATGATATGGGTGAATTAGAATTAATTCACCCTGTATCAGGTCTAACTATAAATGAATTTTTTACAGAAAATGAAATTTTAAATTCGCAAGATTTAAAAGATGCGATTTCAAACGAATATATTTATCTATTAGATGAGTATTATAAACCTATAGACGATATTACAAAATTTGTACAAACAACTGAATTATATAAAGATGTTATATATTTAACATATGATGGTGTTTCTGGTACAACTTCTGGTACAATGGGTTGTACTTTGAATAGTCCTGGTAACTGGACAATTACTAAGTTTAACACTGTTTATTATTTAGATGATTCTGGTGGTGATATGATTGTAATAATACCAGATGCTGATGAAAATAATGAAGGCAAAAGTATTTATATTTCTAAACCAAGGTTGGTTTCATCATCTAATAAAATTACAATAAACACAATTTCAGGTCAAAATATTGCACAGAATAGTGGTTTTACTTTATATGTATCTGATGATAGATATGAACTAATTTCTTGTAATTTTGGTGCAAATGGTAATCCAGAAAGAAAATATCGTGTTGTCTTAGGTAATAATAATGAACCTTATCTATTAAGAGTTTCACAATATAGTTCTTCATATAAAACATTGAAACAAGCCATTGATTTTGCAAATATTTTAAATAAACCATGTTCAATATTATTAGAACAAGGTGAGCATTTTATTGATAATTCAATATTATTAAATAATGAAAATATACTATCTATTTTTGGTAGAGAAACACAATCAACATTTTTATTACCATCTGAAAATTTTCCATCTGGTAATACATTAATACAAATAAGTGCTTCAACAACATCATTATCAAACTTTACAATTAAAAATGATAATAATATTTCTGATATAACTAGTATTTCACTAATTGATATACAAAATGAAGTTTACATTAAATTTATTGATATTAAAAATTTTAAAACAGGTATAGATATAAACAATTCAATAGTTTATCTTATTAATTGTAATATATCTTATTGTACTAATGGTTTAGAAGTATATAATTTGTCACAATTAGATGTTGATCTCTTATTTACACAATATAATAATATAGATTTACATGTATTAGACGGATCAACAGCTTATATAGAATCAAGTGAATTTTCAAATTCAAACAATGCTGTAATTTTAGAAAATACTGCATATGTCGAATTATTTGGTGCCACAAATATTTGGAACGTTGATACACAAATTACATTAAATAATCAATCAGAAATAAAATTGACTGGTTGTATTTTAGAAATACCTGGTACAAATTCGATAATATTAAATGATGAGTCAGTTATTAATATAAATAATGGTCAGACATATACAAATTCAAAATATGTTCAATATTCAACTGGTGCATCTTATTATATTAATACATTAGATCCTGAATTGAATTCATTAGTTATTGATGGTTCTAGTGATTTATTCCAACAATCAATTTCTTTTAGTGATAATGGTACAAAATTAATAGACTTCGGATTAAGAAAAGGTAAAATAAATTCATTTGAATTTAGAAATATTTATGATAAATCTTTATTTAATATTGATGAAAATGGTGTTATAAAAATATCTGATATTAAAACAGGTTCAACATTTACAACATCACTTTCTATAAATCCATTATTATTTAAGAAAATATATTCAACAACAGATAATATTAATTTTACAGAATATACAGAAAATTCTAAATATAGTAAACAAAACGAATTTACAATTTTTTCAAGTGAATCAGATATTTTATATTGTGGATCTTATTCACCATTTAATTCAATATATTTTAATTTGTTTGAAAAATGCACAAGTTCAAATCCAAAGTTTGAATATTGGAATGGCAATTCTTGGATAGAAATAACTACAGGTTTAAGTTTAGTAGATAATTCTAATGGTTTTTCAGAAAATGGTTATGTAATGTGGAATTTAGATAATATTAATGATTGGGAAAAAATAGTTATCAATTCTGATGGTTTTTATCTTTATTATATTAGAATTACTGTTTCAAATTTAGTTGGACAAGTTATTGCAAATACAACAATTCCTTTACAATCTAGATTGCAAATTTTTTCTGCACCATTAGATCAATATCCTAGATTAAATATCACAGATGAAGTTCAATTAATAATTGGTGACTCTATAAATTACGAAACATTTTCAGCATATAATAAAAATAGTTTTTCAATTATAGATTCTCAATATACTGGTGTAAAATTATGGAATTATTCTTTATCTGGTGATACTAAAATAAGTTTTGTAGATGGTACAAGTTTAGATATGTCCCAAAATAGATTTTGGGATATTGGAACCACAACAGGTAATACATTTAATATTAGAGAGTATACAAATGTTTGGAAAGATAGATTAGAATTAAGTGACACAGATATAAGAACATATGTTAATGATACCTGGTATTCTTTAATAAATTTATCCTCTAGCACAATTTCATATAATAATAATAATACATTTTTAAATGCTATTGATGTTCAAAATGCAATAACTGAATTAGATACTTTAAGAAAATGGTATACGCCTGGTAATATTACAAAAATAAATATAATTGATAATAAAGATGGTACAGTTACATTATCTAGCGCATATACAATGATACACTCCGATGATAATTTTAGCTCATCATTAAAATTATATTATGTTAGTGGACAAACTTTAACTTTAACACCAAACTATGTAAATTATATTTATATTGATTATTCTGGTGGAACACCTATTTATAAAAATACATTAAATCCTTTATCCATTAATGCTAGTAATATGGTTCCAGCTTATAGAGCTTATTTATTCCCTGATGGACATTCTCATGAAATAGACTATGGTGTTATTGGCTTAAGTCTTCCTATTAAAACAGCTAGAAGAATTTTAGAAACAGATAATATTAAATGGATGAGTGGATTATTATTAAGTGAAAATAATAGGGTTATATCTATTAGTTCTGGTTTAGCTTACTATGGTATAGATAGAAAAAATTTGTCAGAAGTTACTCAAAATAGTGCAAATACTTTTGAATGGTTTCACTCTGGTGGTAATTGGGTACATCAATCCGTAGAATATTATAATAATACAGAATATGATGATGGTATTGATAAACAACTTTTGAGTCCAGATAAATATACTGTTGTCTGGGTATTTAGAGATATGACAGAACATAATATTGAACATTCAATACATTATATTTTAGGAAATAACGAATATAATTTAAGTGATGCAATAAACTCTTCATTACCAACAATACCAAATTTCATAAAAATGATGACTATATTGGTTGGTAAAATTGTTATTGGTTCGGGTGAAACATCAGCATATGCCGTTTATAGTGCTTTTGATCAAACTCTTGGTTCTGGTGGTGGTGTATCAAATCATAATGCTTTAACAGGTATTCAAGGTGGTGCGGTAAATGATTATTACCATTTAACATTATCAGATTATAATACATTAAGAAATGGTTCATCAGATGCTAGTTCATTACACCATCACAATTCATTATATTATACAAAACAAGAAGTTTATAACACAGGTCAAACATACACTATTACACAAATTAATAATATACTAACAGGTTTTACTGAAATAACTAATTTTTATAATCATACAGGTAACACTAATAATCCACATGAAACAACTTTTAATAATTTAACATCAACAGCACATACTCATATTATAGAAGATATTACTAATTTACAAACAGAATTAAATTTAAAAACAAATTTAACTTATTTTAATTCTCATACAGGTGATACAACAATACATTTTACAAAAGAATCAATACTTTTTAATGATTTAAATGATGTTGATACTGGTGGTGCTTTAGACAATTATTTTGTTTATTATACAGGTGGAACATGGAAATCAAGATCAATAACACACAATGAATTGATAGGTAGAAATGATTGGAATCAACATAGTTTGTCATCAATAACTTGGAAAAACGATGCAAATGATTTATATCCACAATATAATAATGTTCAAACAATTTTAAGTAATTATTTATCATCAACATCAATTAATGGTTTTGATTTGACTGATAATGGTGATGGTACAATAAATATAGGATATGGTTCGGCTGTGATGAGAATGCAAGACTTAGAAACAAGTGAATTGATTGGAACATATTTTTCAGGACAAACAAATATTAGTTTAACAAACAATACCACAAATTATATTTATATTTCTTATAGTGGTGGAACATTACATTTAGTTGTTGATACAGACATAGTTGATGAAATAGGTTTAAGTAAGTTACCAATTTATTTTATTAATAGAGTAGATAACAATTTAGATATTGTTGATATGCGTTTTTATGGTAGAAATTATATTACAAAAAATGCTAAAAAAGACTTCTTTTTATATGGTTATGAACATCAACCTGGAGGTTCTGTAATATCTGATAACACTACTGTTCAAGGTCAAGTTAAATTTAATGTTAGTAATGGTACATTCTTTGTTGCATCAAACCAGATAAATCATGATAATTTTGATTCTGATACAGACACTTTTACATATATTTATGGTTCTGGTGGAACATATACAAAAATTACTGGTTCTACTATTTTAGATTATTCACACTGGGATAATTCAGGTGTATTATCATCTGCAACATTAAATTATTATACTGTTCATTACTTATATGTTATATTGGATTATAGAACAGGTTTTACTAATTATGCAATTGTTTATGGTAGAGGCGAATATGATTCGTTAGAAAGTGCAAAATCAGCACCTGTTTTAACAACAGATTTATCACCTGAGGTGGGTTTATATTCAACTGGTAGATTTATTGGTAAATTGATAACTAAAAATGAGAGTGGTGGACCAACATCAATTGCTGATATACAATCTCCATTTACAACTATTTTAACTTCTTCTGTTGCAACAACCCATAATACTTTAAGTGGTTTGCAGGGAGGTATGTCAAATCAATATTATCATTTAACACAAACAGATTATAATACTTTAACAAAAGGTTTTGATGCTAGCACTTTACACAATCATAATACACAGTATTATACAAAAACACAAAGCGATTCTAATTATTTAAGTGCTAATACTTTTAATAATATTATAAATACCAATGGTATTAATAACAATGGTAATATAACAGCTACAACTTATTATGGTGATGGTTCACATTTGACTGGAATATCAACAACAACTACATTAAGTGCATTAACAGACACAACAATAAATAATCCACAAACAGGTCATACATTAATATATTCTGGAAACACTTGGTTAAATTCAATGTATGATTGGAATTATTTAATTAATACTCCGATATCTGTAACTTTTGAAGAAGCCACTGGTGGAACATTAACAACAGATAGATTGTGGAGTCCAGAAAGGGTTAAACAAGCTATAGAATCTCTTTCGGGTGGTGAAGAACAAGATTTACCATCATTGAGTGTATTGATAGATGGTTCTCATTCGTTAAGCACTAATGGTGTTTATGCCGTTATTCCTTTTGTTATTAAGCAATTAGAAAATGAACCTACAATTATTAAATATACATCATCAACTGGTTTTACAATCTATGAAAGTGGTGTTTATATGATTTCATTTAATTCCAATGCTATAACACCCGTATCTCAATCTTTAGGTATACAAATTAGGAAAAATAATGTTTTAATATCTGGTGGAACTAGTGTTATTAGTGTTTACAAAAATGAACAACATGAATTTATTGCAAAAGTTGTTACTTATGTAGAAAGTGGTTCAACAATATCAGTGTATGGTGCAAGTTCGACTTCAACTAGTGGTGTTATTGGTAATGGTGGTTTAAATATTGTTAAAATGTCAGCATTAAAAGGCGCAGTTGGACCTAAAGGTGATAAAGGTGATAAAGGTGCTGATGGAGATATAACTTGGGAAGGAAATTGGTCAATTTCAAGTGGATATACAAAAAATCAGGCTGTATATTATCAGGGTACTTCATATGTTTGTATATTAGATAATACAGGACAAATACCAACAACAGCTTCAACATATTGGGATGTTTTAGCTTTGAAGGGAGAAGCTGGTGGTATCGATTTATCTATTGCAACTGGAATTTTATCGGTTGAAAAAGGTGGAACAAATATAACAGGTTATACACAGGGAGATATTTTATATGCTTCTAATTCAACAACATTAGTAAAATTACCAAAAGGCACCAGTGGACAAACTTTAATGATGAATTCTGGTGCAACTGCACCTGAATGGCAAAGTGCTATTTTGGGAACATATTTTCAGGAAGTTTCAAACGATACTCAAATTAATTTTACAAATAAAACATATTTACAAAGATTAAATATTACAACTCCAAATTTACCAAATGGTAAATATAGGGTTGGTTGGAATGCTGAAGTAACAACTAATAATACAAATAATTCAATATATATTAGAATTCAACACAATGATACAACTACATATAATAAAGCTTCAATTGAACCAAAAGATACAATTAATTGGCATTCTGTTAGTGGTTTCTTTTATGTGACAATTTCTGGTGTAAATACATTTGATATGGATTACAGGGTAAATGGTAATACTGGTAGATTGCGATATGCTAGAATGGAATTTTGGAGAATTTCATAAAAATAATATAATAAAATGAAAAATAAAATAAAAGTATATTTATTTAAGTGATTTTCCAAATAATAAAGTAAATTTGGAAAAATTAAATAAAGAAATAGAAAATTCTGAAATAACTAATACCATAGATAATATACAATCTGATAATTTAAATTGTACTCTTACTTTCATCAATGATTTAATTGAAGAAGATATTGTAATATTAAACAATATTGTTGCAAATCATGATGGTGAACCAATTTTTAACAAAAAATATAAAATATATGAATTAATCTTTGATAAATCTTATGATCCTTATTTACCACCCCATGAAATAGATTTTTCTATATTGGGTTTATTTAGAGTACCATTTGTTGAAAATGGTGAGTTAAAAAAAGTCGTTTATTATAAAACCATGACACTAGTAAATGGTACTAAAGTTTTTAGTGAACCAGTTGTTGAAAAAAATTTAGAATATATAAAAGTAAATGGTTATTATTTTTCAAGAAAAACAGATATTTATTGGTATTTTGAAGATGGTGAAATTGATAATGTTTGGAAAAAGCAAACAATATTATACTATACAAATGATGAATCAATAAAAGCTGGTAATAAAAGAAGAGAATATGCTGTTAAGAATGTACAAATAGATGTAGTTGGTTTAATACAAATGACTCATGTTGCAGATTCAGGTATAACATCAACAGGTTCATCCGAAAATATATTAATAGATAATACAAAAATATTTACAGAAGATTACATAGGTAGAACTATAGAAATAAATAATAATAAATATATCATAGAGAACATAAGTGGAAATACTTTAATTTTAGAACCATCTGCTATTATACAAGAAGGTCACTATTATATAGTAAGATTAACGATAAGACAATCTGATAGATGGGGAACTCAATATTTATCTGTATTGGCCGATAATATAACAAAATATATTAGAGGTGATTTAGAACCATTGAAACAAATTATTTTAATGGAAAGTAATTATAATAGTTCTATCACTTATTTTTATGGACAATCATGTATGAAAGATGATATATGTTGGATATGTAATGTTGATAGTGTTACAGGTGAATGGGATTCTACTAAATGGAAAATGAGTGTTGATCACACATGGATGCGAAATATAATTCCCAATACAGGTGGTTTGACCATACGACAATATATATATTCTAAATTAATAGATTAAACTTGCTTATAATTAGCAATATAACCACTACCATCCTTACTGTTTCTTATCAGAGTTATTCCTTTAGGTAATGAATTTCTATATTCAGAAGTAATTTCAGAACAAATTATAGTTTCAAAAATGTCTCCTTTGTTATCTTTCAAAATTAAAGGTAACAAAGATTTTTCTTTTAATTCAAAATTAAGATAATCCTTGATTAAATTATTTACAAGTTCATTAATTTTTAATTTATTGTCTTTACAATATTTTTTTAATTTTTTATGAATATCTTCATCAATGATAATCGTTTTTACACCACTCATACATCAAGTTTTTTAATTTATATATTAAATTTAATTACATTAAAAATGTAGAAAAAATGTAGAAAAAATGTAATTTCCAAAAAATTAGTTTTTGGTATTAATATATACATAAAAACAGAATAGTCTTTTTGATGGTAACATATAACTATACTTTAAATACTTTTATATCAACACCTACCGCAGAGGACAAGTATATAAAAATATACGATAAATATGGTACATTAAAATACACCGTAGATCCAAAATTAGCATATTTTTATTATAAGTCAAATTTTGTTTATATAAAGGTTGAAAATTCCAATGATATTGTTTTAGATTTTGAAAGTAATATTGTTGCTATATCTGCATTGGAAAAATTAAATTCTGTTCAAAAGACTATTGTTCAACAACAAGCTGCAGAAATAGATTATTATACTAAAGAAGAACTTAATTTAGGTGCTTTAGATAATAGATACTACACTCAAACCGCAATAACAAATATTTTACAAGATTATTCATTAACTTCACATACTCATAATTTAGTTGAACTTATAGATGTATCTTTAAGTGCAATAACAAATAATGAAGTTTTGGTTTACAAAGATGGTTTGTGGGTTAATAGTTCATTCACTTTTGATACAAGTGCTTTCACAAGCAATTATTATACTATTTATGATTTAAGTTCATCAACAAACGATGTTTGGATTAATTGGGTTCATATTTATAACACACCAACAGGTGTAAGTGGATATGGTATTACTGATGTATATTCAAAAGATGATGTATATACAAAAGCAGAACTAAATCCTCAACCTGGAACACCTGGTGGAACTGGTGAATTAGATGATAGATATTACACCAAACTACAAACTTATACGAAAGATGAAATTGATGATAATTTCCTATCAGCAAATACATCATTTTATTCACAATCTGAAGCAAATGCAAATTTCCTATCAGCAAATACATCATTTTATACAAGAGAATATATTGATGCTAATTTTAGCATAACAGGTCATACACATCCTGACTATTCTTTGAGTTCACACACTCACACCGATTATGCTTTGAGTTCACATACACATACTGATTATTCTTTAACTTCTCATACTCACAATCAATATTCTCTCACATCTCACACTCATAGTTTTTATGGTTTGAGTAACACATCACACACTCATGTTTGGGGTGATATTGTAACAGCACATACACACTTATGGTCTGATATAGTAAATACTTCACACACTCATAGTGATATTTATTATACAAAATTAGAATTGGATGGTGGACAATTAGATGATTTGTATTACACTAAGTTACAAACTTATACTAAACAAGAAATTGATGATAATTTCCTAAGTGCAAGTACTTTAGTTTACACAAAATCAGAAGTTGAAAATAATTTCCTTTCTGCAAGTACAATTAATTTATTTAATAATTATAGTTTAAGTTCACATACACATTATTTCGGTGGATTAAGTGGAATTTCTATAACATCACCTCAAAATAATGATTTCTTGATTTATTATAATGGTTTATGGATTAATTCAGCAGTATCTTTTGATTTAAGTAATTATTATACAAAATCAGAATTAGATAACGGTCAATTAGATAATTTGTATATTCCTTTAGCAGGAACAACTGGTATTACTGGTAGTTTAATACCTGCTACAAACGGAACATTTTCTCTTGGTTCACCGACAAGACAATGGAAAGAATTATGGGTATCTGGTTCAACTATTTATATTGATAGTGTTCCTATCTCTATTACAAGTGATGGTAAATTAACAGTTGGTGGTGAAGTTATTGAAACTAGTGGTGAAACTGCTAAAAATTATTCAGTAACAGGACACTCACATGATGATAGATATTTCACAAAAACAGAATTGTTACCTGTAAACAGTCCACTTGGTGTTGGTGCTTTAGATGATAGATATTATACTAAGTTACAGACCTATACAATAAGTCAAATAGATGCCAATTTTATTAGTGCTTCAACAAGTCTTTATACTAAAGATGAAATAGATGCTAATTTCTTATCAGCAAATACTTCATTCTATACACAAGGACAAATAGATAGTTTATTTTCTAATTTAGCTTCTATTTATTCTATAACTTCACACACTCATAATTTAAGTGATTTACAAAATACTGCGCATACTCATAGTTTAGCAAGTTTAAGTAATACTTCACACACTCATGATGAAAGATATTATACACAATCACAAATAAACACATTATTAACAGGATTTGCTTCAAGTACTGCATTGACATCACATATTTTAATGACTGGTGCTACAAATCCTCATCAAATAGGTTTCTATGATTTAAAAACAACTGGTCATAGTCATAATAATTTATATTATACAAAAACAGAATTAAATCCACAACCTGGAACACCTTATGGTACTGGTACATTAGATGATAGATATTATACTAAATTACAAGTATATGATAAAGCTGAAATTGAATTGTTAATAAGTGCTGCAACATTTTCAGGTTCAACAGCAATTTATTATACCAAAACACAAGTTGATAATATATTAACAAACTATAGTTTAACTTCACATACTCATGATTTAAATAATTTAACTGATGTTGATATTACATTACCATTTGATGGAGATGTTTTAATATATTCTGGTGGTACTTGGGTTAATGCCGATTTTGATGTTGATTTAAGTGATTATTATACAAGTTCTCAAACTAACGCATTATTACAGGGTTATTCAACAACTGGTCATACTCATTTAGCTCAACAAGTTATATTTAATGAAGCAGGAACAACTGCTATTGCTGTTGGTGGTATTGCAAGTGGTACAAATTTAGAAAATAAATCAATTTATGAAATATTTGATATGATGTTATATCCAGAATTATTCCCAACATTAACAGCACCAAGTAACGGATTTAGCTTAACACAAGCAGGACTTCATGAAATCGGTGAAAGTTTGACATTGAATTTTACTGCAACATTTAACAGAGGTTCAATAAATCCACAATATACTGCAACAAGTCCTTATAGAAGTGGTAATCCTACAAATTATAACTATAATGGTCCTAACGGTATGACTTATTCTATACCTTCAACATCATTATCAGATTCACAAATATCATATAATTTCTACGTTTCAGCAGGAACACATACTTGGACAAATACTGTTTCTTACTCTATGGGTGTTCAACCTAAATCAAGCAAAGGAAATAATTATAATTCTCCACTTCCTGCAGGGACAACATCAACACAATCTGTTTCGATAATTGGTGTTTATCCTTATTTTGGAACAACATCAAATATAACAACATTAACAAAACAACCATTGACATTAATGAATTCAGCATATGTTGAAATTGATATGGTTGGTGAAGATGGTGTAAATAAACAAAAAGCAAAATTTCCAGTTGCTTGGTCAACAATTACAGGCATTCAATTCTTTAATACAGTAAGTAATACTTGGGAATGGATAGGTGGAACAAAAACAAATAGTTTATTAACATTTACAACATCTGCTAGTTCAGAAATAATACAAGGTATTACAGTACCTTATATTTTATGGACAAATAA
Organism: Ignavibacteria bacterium; assembly: GCA_013177855.1. Taxonomy (NCBI): domain Bacteria; kingdom Pseudomonadati; phylum Ignavibacteriota; class Ignavibacteria; species Ignavibacteria bacterium. Next base: position 30,049 of record JABLYA010000006.1, on the reverse strand, counting down.
TACTGCAACAATTGGTGCAAGAAAATTAAGATTTTATACAACATAAAAAATATATAGTAAGTAATGTCAAGAATAAAAGGTATAGCATCATTTTCAGCAAACTTCGAACCTCAAATAGCGGCTCCGTTAGATGCAAGGTCTGTGGTTGGAACTAAAGCCGACCTTACTAACGCATCTATTTGGTTAGCGAATGATGGTACTAATTATACATATCCTGGTATGGTCGTTACAGTTTATAACGATTATACACCATCTAATAATGGTGTTTATTATCTTGCTGCATTACCTTATTCAAATCCTGCGAACTGGGTTCAACTAGTACAAAATGTTACGGATTTGAGTGCATATTGGACTTCAGCTCAAACAGTTGCAGTTTTAACAAGTTATTCACCCACAGGTCATACTCATGTTTGGAGCGATATTACAAATACGGCTCATACTCATAGTCAGTATTCATTAACTTCACATACTCATAATTTTTATGATTTGTCTAACACTGCTCATACACATTTATTGAGTGATATACAAGGTGCCGCTATAAGTGGCTTATCTGATGTAAATCTAATTTCATTGGTTTCTGGTCAAACTATAATATGGGATGGTTCATATTGGATTAATTCATCAACTGTAGGAGAAAGTGTGTTAACAGAAAATGTAACTTCAATGTTATCCGTTGGTGGTATTTCTTCACAAACATTATTACCAAGTGGAACAACTTTCACAGATTTTGTTAAAGAATTATTAACAACAACATTTTATCCTACATTAAACGCACCTACTTTCTCATTAACTACAAATCAATCTGCAAATTTAGAATCTGGTTCAGAACCATTAATAGCATTTACATACAATTTCTCAAGAGGTAGTATTCTTGGAAATTTAGTTGGTGGTATATGGGACCCAAATGCTTGGCAAAATTATAGAATAGGTGATGCTACAAATTGCATAATAAACGGAATCACTACTACTGTTAATACACCAACATTACAAACATATACCATTATTGATGGTCCAAATACATATAGTGGTAGTTGTACTTTCTCAACAGGTGTTCAACCAATAGATAGTAATTCTCAACCTTATAATAGCCCATATCCTGGTGCTACAGAAGTTAGAACAGTAACAATTACTGGTAAAAGAAAAGCTTTTTATGGTAATTCAAATTCAGGTACAACAAGCACTTTAATAAGAGCTTTATCTGGTTCGATTCTTGGTCCAGTGAATGGTTCAACGTTTACAATAAATATTCCATCAGGTGCTTGGAATGTTGTATTTGCTTATCCATCAACATTACAAAATGTTACATCCGTTAAGTATGTTGAAGGTTTGAACGCTGAAATTAAAGATATATTTACACAAACTACTGTCTCAGTACAAGGCGCAAATGGTTATAGTGCTATAAACTATAAAGTTTATATCTATACACCAGTTGAACCTTTTAGTACAACAGCAACATATAATGTAACAATATAAATAAAAGAATATGGCAGAACTATTATTTCCATTACAATTCAAAAGACAATACGCTAATTCATTAGACATAGATTCAGTATTTGCGACTGAATCAGACATGAACGCATATTTGACTAATGCAAGAAGATATGCTGGTCAGGTTGTTACTTGTAATGAACTTGAAGGTAGAGTCTTTATATTGAATAATACAAAAGACACTTGGCTTGATGTTACTGCTAATGTTGATTTAAGTGGTTATTATACAACTGCACAAACATACTCAAAAGTAGAAGTTGATAATTTATTATTTAATCTTTCTGGTGGAACTGGTGTTACATACTTGAAAAATTTATTAGATGTTTCTTCAGGAATTACATTAGCAACACACGGACAAGCATTGGTATTTAATAGTTCACTTAATTTATGGGTTAATAGTTCAGTTACTATTGATTTATCACCATACTATACAAGTGCTCAAACAAATGCTATATTTTATACAAGTGCTCAAACAACAGCATTATTTTCACCTATTAGTCATAATCATACTTTAAGTAGTTTAACAGACGTTGTAACTGGTGCTACAGATGGACAATTCTTACAGTATAATAGTGCTTTAGGTAAATGGATACCTATTACCGCAACTGGTATAACAGGTAATTTTGTTGCCAAAAGTGGTGATGTAATGTCAGGTGAATTATCATTTGACTTTATGGTTGGTTCTTCTGATAGAATTCTATTTGTTGATACAGGTGGTACAATAAAAGAAGGTGAAGAAATTGTTTCATTATACTTTACAGATCCTACATTAATAAGTGAATTAAGTAGTGAAACAAATTGGAGCGGTAGAACATTTATAAATACTGGTTTAACAGCAGTAACTTTATATGAAGGTCAAAGATATATAGATGCAAATTATTCTTATGAATATTTTGGTGGTAATCTATACAGATCATTTTATGCTGATAAAGACCACAATCATAATGATTTATATTATACACAAACACAATTATCACCTTCTGCTGGAACAGCAGTATTAGATTATAGATACATAACTTATGCTGCACTTTCAGGTTTGACATTGGCATCATTGGCTGATGTATTATTGAATATTTCAACATTAACTAATAATAGTTTCTTAAAATATGATACAACATCAGGCTGGACAAATTACAACTTAGATTTAACCGCATTAACTTGGAAACCAGAAGCAGTATTGACTGGAAGAACTGTAATGGGTGTTTCAGGTTTGACAGGTGGTGGAACATTAAATAATGATATTTATATTTCGCATGCTACAAAAACAGTAAGTCAAAATACTACAACACCTTCACTTTCAAATATAGTTGTTGGTTTAACTTTTGATGTTTATGGTCATGTAAATACTTGGACAACTGCTGACTTTAGTGGAACTATACCTCAATTCTTACCAGATTTGGAAGATGTAACAATAACAAACGTAACACAAAACACATATCAATATTTATGGCATAATGGTTCACAATGGATTAATGCTACATTAAACATGTCAAAAGTTAGTGGTTTGACAGATAGTTTAGCAAATTGTGTCAAATATAATCCTACATCAACACCACAAACAATAAATGGTAATGTAGTATTAAACAATAATTTAACAGTTCAAGGTAATTTATCAGTAAATGGAACAGTTTCTACATTAAATACAGAACAATTATACATAAAAGATAATGTTATTACTTTAAATTATGGTGAAACTGGTGCTGGAGTTAGTGGTGGTACTGGAATTGCAGGTTTTGTAATTGATAGAGGTATAAGACCTGATTATTATATTATATATCAAGATAATCCTTCAACATCTGGTGGTACAGTTAAGATTGGTATTGACGGCAATCTTAAGAATGTTGTAACAATGGTTGAAACATCAATTGATAGTGCTGTTACATTCTGGACACCAAATGATGCTACAGGATTTATTGATATGTCTGCAAGCTTTATATTTAATAAAGCAACATCAACAATGTTTGTTACGAATATTGTAACAAGTGGTTTAACAATTAATAATACCATAACAAATATTTCAACAAACACAGGTTTAACTGAAAGTAATGATACCCTTTCAACTACACATGCTATTAAGACTTATATAGATTCTCAAATTGGTGCAGAAAATTACTGGTTTGATTCTGGTGACACATTAATACCTGAATCAGCATATACAAACTTATATATTCCTTCAGGAATTACTGCTCAAACTTTCTATACTAATTATTTAACTTTACTTAGTGGATCAACAATTTATAATATTTCAACAAATTCTGGATTAACCGAAGGCAATGAAAGTATTTCAACTACTAAAGCAGTCAAAGATTATATTGATACTTCAAGTTGGAAAAACTGGTATTATATACCTACTGCAACCACAATCAGAATCGCTGAAAATACACAAAATATAATTTTTGGAAACTATTATGTAGTAGGTGATTTACAATTAGATGGTGATTTAGTAATTTTAAATGGTACTTTAAATCAAACAGGTTCAACATTTGGTAGTGGTAATATAACATTTTTTGATTTTTACTCAAAAAATGAAGTTAATCAATTATTAACAGGATTAACAGGTTTTTATTATTCAATATCAGGTGGTACAATTTATGGTAATATTCTACCATCAAATAGTTCTTTAACGCTTGGTCATATTGCACAAGAATGGTATAATATTTATACTCAAAGTATTACAATAAGTGGTATAACAATTGTAAATATTTCAACAAACACAGGATTAACGGAAGGTAATGATACATTATCAACAACACAAGCCATAAAAACTTATATTGATAATAGAACTTTTGTTCTAGATACATCAGATACTCAAATTTTATTTATGAGTGGTGTTACCATTACTGGTTCAACTAATCTAACTTTTTCTGGTGAAACTTTGAAACTTGGAAAAAACGGTGTTATTTTGGAAAGCCCGAGTGGTTTTAAATTTAGAGTACAAATTGATGATAATGGTGATCTTACAAGTGAATTAATACCATAAAATATAAAAAATTAAAATTAAATTTAATATATAAAAACATAAAAAATAAAGTGAGAAAATATGAGTCAAAAAACATTTATTGGTTTAAGTCCTAATTTTAATGGAATACAATCAGGTCAAACCATTGTATATAGCAGTGGTAAATGGACAGGTGCAACTATATATACTGCTACAGAAATTGATAATAATTTCTTAAGTGCTAATACCTTTGATACAACTATAAATACAAATGGTATTAACAATGTAGGCAATATTACTGCAACTACATTTTATGGTGATTTAGATTGGAGTTACATAACAAATACACCTACAACATCATCTGGTTATGGTATAACAGATGTTTATACAATAGAACAATCAAATAATAATTTTTTATCAGCAAATACATCTTTCTATACACAATCAGAAGCAGACACTAAGTTTGTTTACAAAACTGGTGATACGATGACTGGTGAATTAATAATTAACAAAACAGGTCAACAAGCATTAACAGTTTCTGGTAATGTTAATATGACAGGTAATTTGTATGTATCAGGTACAACAACATATGTAAATACTGAGCAATTGAATGTTAAAGATAACATGATCACAATAAACTCAGGAGAAACTGGTTCTGGTGTTACAATGTTATTTTCAGGTATTGAAGTTGATAGAGGCGCATTAGATAATTACATTTTTGTATTTGATGAAATGCAAGATAATTTTAGAATAGGAGAATCTGCAAACCCAACTGGTGGTACACAAGCCGTTGCTACAAGAGAAGATATTCCTATTTCTTATGGTATTGCTTTCTGGAATGCAAGTCTATATAGACTTGATACAACAACTAATCTTGTATATAGTGGTTCAACGTTATGGTTAAGTGATAATGCTAATATTACAGGTAATGTAACAGGTAACACATTCTATGGTACATTCGTTGGTACAGTATCTACAACAAATCTTAGCTTATCAAATTTAACCGCAACAACTTCTTGGTTAACAACATCTAATATTACAAATGCCACAGCAACTACATTTAACTCAACAAATGGTACAATTACTAATTTAAGTGCAACAACTATTAACTATAATGGTCAAACAATAGATGATGTATTTGTTAATACAAATGGTGACACAATGACTGGTACTTTAACAGTTCCAAAATTGACAGCCACAACTGTTTCAGCAATCACATTTCATGGTAACTTAGATTGGGTTTACATACAGAATAAACCTACAACATTGGCTGGTTATGGTATATATGATGCCTATACAACAGGACAATCAAATGCCAACTTCTTGTCAGCAAATACATCATTCTATACACAAGCAGCAGCAGATGCAAAATTTGTTTTCAAAACGGGTGACACAATGACTGGTACTTTAACAGTTCCAACATTAACTGCAACAACTGTTTCAGCAACTACATTAGAAGGTAATTTAGATTGGTCATATATTCAAAATGAACCTAATTTTGATGGATTATACTATTCAATTTCTGGTGGTACAATCTATGGTAATGTTGTTCCAAACGATGCAGACTATAGTTTAGGAAATGCTTCAAATACTTGGAAAAGAATTTATGTATCTACAATATTCTATCAAGATAAATCATTCTTATCATTTAACCCAACAACATCAGCAACAACAAGTTACGCTGACTTCTTACCAAACATTACAAATACTTGGGATTTAGGTGCTTCTGATAAGCAATGGGTGAATTTATGGGTGTCAGCTAACACATATATTGGTGGTATACCATTTGTAAATAATGGCAACGAAATAATGGTAAAAAAGTTGTTGTTGTCCACTAATTATAGATGTATTTCAAAGTTTTTTTTTTCATTGGTTTTCTTGAATCCTATCGCTGCCATGAGAGTCTCGTAAGAGCCAACCGGCGACATGATTTCAATATCGTTTTTTTTTTTGTTTTATTCATAGAATAATTTTAATTTTTTAAAAGAATTTGGCATTATAATTGTTTTTAAAATAAAAAATATTTTAAATTATGAAAACAATATTATTTATATCAATGCTAATTTTAGCAAGTATCTTCTCATATTCACAAATATATGAAGATGATATTTATTATTACCCAAAAAATGTAAAAAAAGAAATTACTGTAATTGATTCTGTTAAAATTGATACAATTCAAAAAGATTCTTTAACTTATATTAAAAAAAGTATATACACAATAGATTATGAAATAGATTATGATGACTACAATTATTATTATACACAAAGAATTAAAAGATTTCATAGTCCATATTATTATGGTGGTTATTATTCAACATATTATACATATAGATACCTTGGCTCAATTGGTGTAGTTCATTTTTATTGGTCAATGCCTTATTATTACTATTATATACCTTATCATTATTACTATTATATACCTTATCATTATTATATACCTTATTATTTACCATATTGGAATTATGATTGGTATGAATATTATGGTTATAATTATTGGTATTATAGTTATTATTTGAATTATCAAAATTATTGGAGTTATCATAATGATTGGTATACTTATAGAACAAACGATAATTATTATGGTCATAGAAATGATGGAAGCACATCTGGTACAAGAGATAATACAAATAATGGTACACTTATTAACGAAAACAAACCTACTATTAATATATATAAACCTGTAAGTGTTGAAACGGTTAAACCAATTGAACCAGTTAAACCAGTAGTTAAACCAATTGAACCAGTTAAACCAGTAGTTAAACCAATTGAACCAGTTAAACCAGTAGTTAAACCAATTGAACCAGTTAAACCACTTATTAATGAAAGACCAACTTACATTAAACCAGAAAATAAACCTATTGAATATTTAGAACATACTAAACCTGTATATAATGATTCTAAATATTATACAAAACCTAACAATAGTTATACAAAACCAACAAATTCTAATATAAAACATTTAAGACCAATATTAAATTATACAAAACCTGAAAATAAACATTTAAATCATACCAAACGCACATAATTTTAAAACTAATAATAATTCATTCAAAACAAAGCAATTCATCATATTCAAGACCTTTATTTCAAATAATAGTTCAAAAAATAGTAAGAAATAATGTTAAGTGCTAAATATTATTAATAAAAATTACTATTAATGTTATTTTTATTATAAATATTTAATATATAATTTATATGAAAAATTTTGAATCATTTGTAAATAGTCAACCAGTAAAAGGTAAATTATTTATAGAAATAGATGATGGTCAATATGATGAAAATTGGAAAATGACTATTGATATTTCTAAACAATGGCAGGATTATGTGAATAATATAATATCAATAATAGATTTTAATAATCAATATGCTTCATTATTAATGGAACAACAACAAAATATATCAGCAATAATTGGTGATTCATGTTGGAATGAAATAGAACCTATTGTAGCAGATGAATTAAGAAGTGCTACAAATGTAGAAGAATCTGAAACAATTTTTAATAAATTATATGATATTTTTGATCAATATGAAATTAAAATCGATTGTGGAAAAACAGAATCAGAAATGGTTCAAAATCAAACTCAAAAATGAAATATTTAAAATCTATAAATGAAAGATTATATTTTTTGTAATTCAAATAAAAATATAGATTACATAGACATTAATTGAAAATTTATAGATGATTATTATGAAGAAAATATGGTTAATATGAATTATTTACAAACATACGAAGAATTTAAAAGACAAAAATATACAATTGGCGATATTGTTAAATTAAAAAATGGTAATATTGCTAAAATTGTTAAAATTAATTCAAAATATTCATATATTGTTAATTTAATGACTAATACAATATTTTCAAAAAAACCAATAGAAGTCAAAGAAGATGAAATTTTAAATTTGGTTAGGTCCAATAGTGAGCCTGCGGTTGGTACAGATATAACAATAAATCCTTCAACCAATGTTACAAATGATTTAGTAATTAATGGTGGGTATCCTGATGTACCGATTGTCAATACACTTGGAATATAATGAAAGATGGTAATTTTTGCAAATTACATCAATATAAATTATAATATATTAAATATTCTGCTAGATTAATGTTTTTTTTTTTGTATCAATAGGTGAACCAAATGGTAATGAATCCAAATGATTTTTTGTAATAATCAATTTGTTTAGTTAAAGTCAATACTGTTTTGTGATGTTGCCATTTTAATTCATTTAATTCTGTTTTTATTCTTGTATATTTATTTATTATAAATGCGAAAAATAAAAAACCTATAATTAATGCTATTATGTAAATTCTTATTCTTTTCAAAAAAATAAACCCTACTTATATATTAAAGTAGGGTTTTAAATTGTAACAAAATATGAGTCAATTATTTATATAGTAATTTTATTAAATCCTCAGTTAATATTGAAATTAATTTCTTACCATTAATTTCAATATTTGGTATGTTTCTAATGATTGAAAATTTATCATTACCATCGATTTTTAAATCTTGGATATGTTTAGAAATTTCTACATCATATGAATAATATTCTTTTAATGCTTCGACAAATTTTTGACAATTTACACCTTCTTTATTGTTGTACTTAATAACTTGAAGTTCTTCATAAACATTTTCATCTTTTACAACAATTTCTTTTTCTATAATAAAATACCACAATTTATTCTTAGGTATTCTTATATTTTCTAAGAAGTTATATGCTTTTTGTGCTTTTGTATTTTTAGGAAATTTCGCAACCTTGCCGTAAAAATCAACTTTATTTTCTTTTTCTACCATTAAAACCTTTATTTTTTTATTATATATTTATGAAATAAAGTCTAAAATTTTTGAAATATATATTTAAGTGATCCTGAATCATAAATTCTATTTATTTCTCTTTCTAACATAATTTCATGTTCAGATTTATTTTTATCATAACCTTTATCAACTAAAACATTTTTCCTAAACCCAAATCTATGTTTTCTTATACCGTCTATTACATAATAATAGTTTGGATTTGTTTTACTTATAAATTTTAAGCCAATTGTTTCATACAATTTACCATTAGAATGACTTCTATCTGCATATGTAGTTATTTCTGTAAATGTAAAATTTTTAGTAAAATATTTAAATAATTTACTTGCAGCACCTATAACATTAGTATTTAATTTATTACAAAATCTTAAAAGTTCCCACTCATCTTCTTTTGAAACTGAATTCATAAAAACTCGTTTTTTACCAAAAGTCATTAAAGACACTAATTCATCATTATAAAACAAACCTATTTTTACACTAGATCCAATATGTCCTTGTATATGATTTTCGTCCAAAAATTTTCTAACTAATTTATTATCATTTATTTCTTTGATTTTACACTTTCTAGCATAAATTTTATTTGGTGTTTTACCTAATTTATTTAGAATCATTGATTTAACTATATCTTGTTTAAAATTCCAATCATCTTCCCAAATGTGAATTAATTGAATTCCTTTTTCTTGACATAAATCTGTTTTATTTATATGATAATTTTTATCTTTATATAATTCACTATGCCAATATAAACCATTAAATTCAAAAGCTAAATTTAAATTAGATAAATAAATATCTAATTCATATGGAGATATAATATTTCTACAATTTAATATAATTTCACCATTATAATTTTCTTTTATAAAATTTAGTAATAAATTTTCTTTACCAGAAAATTTATTACCTATTGGATTGCATATTGTACATTGTACTGTGTTTTGTATTCGTCTTTGACAGTACATATGAGAACTAATTTCGTATGTTTTATTACATAAATCACATTTAATAGTATATATATTATTTGATATTTTTAGTATGTGTTTATTTTTTTCTTGAATTTTTTTTATTATTGTTTCTAATCTTTTTGTTAAAATCTTTTTTTTAATTTCAGTATTTTGCATCGAATAATCAACACCATATTTATCATTCATTGTTTTTAATGTTTTAATTTTAACATTTTCATTTTGCAATGAACATTTTACACCAAATTTATCAAATGTTGTTTTTAATTGTTTACTTTTAATTGTTTCGTCTTTCATAGGTGATTCAACACCATATTTTTCTAAATTAGTATTTTTTCGTTTTTCTTTAAAAATATCTAATTTATTATAATGTTTTACACCATATTTTTCTAAAAACAATCGAGTTCTTTTTTCTTTTATTTCTTCTGATTGAATTGAATTTTTAACACCATATTTTTCTAAACAGGTTTTTTCTCTCAATGCTATGTTACATTTATTACAACGATATTTATTATCTGGTGATTTTTCTAAATATTTGGTATATGCGAAATAAAAAGTTTCTTTTTCTATTCCACAAACATCACATTTTATTTTAATTTTCTGATGTGATTTTTTACTTAAATGTTCTATAGGAATTGTTAAAATTTCACCAACTTTCACATCATATCCTAATTGTCTATAATGTTTTATATTTGGTCCTTGAATTTTTACATGAACAACTGTGGTTATTATCATATAAAATAAAAAGTTTGTTCATTTTATAATTATATATAAAATAATAGTTGGTAATTTTTCTAATTATTGTGTTTATTGTAATATTTATCAACTGTATAATTCCAAAAATTTCTAACGACTAATGTTGCTTCTATTTGCCAAACCAATAAACCTTGTAAATATGATAAAAATTGAGCTGTATTAGGATTTCCAAACATTTGAGAACTAAGAAGTTTCTTCAATAAATTATTTTCATAATCAAAACCAGTATGTTTTAATTGATCATTTCTATGTTTTATATACCAAAGTTGGTTTATATGTTTATTTCTTTCTATCATATTAATTATATTATTTTTGAGTAACACCATTAAATATTACGTTTATACTATTTAGTGAATCACTATCTGTACCTTCATTATACCATATACCTTTTCTATCTCTCCAACCGCCTCTAATAATAGCGTATTCATTCTTATCGCAAATAATATCACCGTGTACATTATCAATTCCAAGTGAGATATCTTGATTATAAGCACTATTTGATTTTGCAATACCATTAACAACTTTAAAACTCTGTTGTAAAATAGGTTGAACTTTATCTTTTATTTTTGCTCTTTCAAATGTTTGTGATATTTGGCCTATTTGATATTTTGATTGAGGCGCTGGTTTTACATAACCTAAATCTGAAGCTTTTCGATGATAATCTTCATTCTTTTTACAAACAAAATAAATTGAAACTGAATCCACACCGTCAATTTCTTTAAACAATTTTATAAAATCAGATTTAGGTATCCTATCAAATCTTTCATTTGATAAGAAATAATCAGATGTTTTAGCAATAATTTCTTGTCTTATATTATCTTCATTTGCGTAGTCAAATCTTCTTATATAAACGTGCATTACATATCTTGATATAACTGGTTGAATTATTTTAATATCGGTTGTAATAGACATAGTACCAAGTTGTCTTAGATATTGTAATATTTTGTTTTGTTCATCAGAATCTAAATAAAATGCATCAAAAGGAATATTGAAATAATTAATTTCATTATTAAAATATTTTTTAATATCAGGAATTAAATATAAATAAATTTCATTATCATTCATATTATTCTTGTATTGTGCATATAAATTATTAAAATTTGCTAAATCTGCCAATATTTGTGATCTACTCTTATTTTGATTAATGTCTTGATTTATTTTTTTTATACTACTTTCAATCATAGCTTCATTAACACTAAAATTATTATCTTCTAATTTATTAAAAGCATTAACTTTTGAAAACATATTCAATCTCTTTAAATGAAAAATAAATTGATTAGGAGTAGCCAATACGAAGTTTCTTGAAACATAAGGTATAGCTGTTTTTATAAATGCTAATGATTCACCATTTGATGCAAAATTTATATCTGTTTCAACAAATATATCAAATAAATTACTTATATTTAATATATTACCTTGACCATCTGTTATATCACCTTCTATTTTCCAATCATTTGAAATAGGATTCAATATTTCACCATCAACACCATCTGATAATAAGTATTTAACTTCTATTGAAGCGCCGTTGGCTGGAACTATTCCATATTGACCTGTACCAAAATATATGTCTATACCGCCATTGAAACCACTCTTAACAACACAAGCATATTCATTTGGCAACATGTCCCAGATACTATCTTTAATATTTAATGGAGTGCCATTTATGCTTATTTTATAATTAAAATTTTCTACTTGTCTGTTGCTAGGTACATTTACACTAAATGATTGATTTTTCCTTCCAGTCCCAGTAAATCTTTGTGTTTCATAAACACCTTGTATAATTGGAATAAAGAAATAATTCATAGCATTTGTAATAGGAAATATATTCTTTTCAACATTAAGATTGACAACATATTTTAACGAATTGGTTTTATTTTTTATAACTAAACCATTTTGAATAATAACAACAGAATCTTTTATACTTGTTGCAATATCAATACCTGGTTTAAGTTTAAATTTCAATGTACCTGAAGCAGATATTGACCTACAAATATTATAACCAGATATACGAGCTGTTTGTTGTGCAATTTTTTTATTTTGAGTTGTTTCTATATCTAAAATTTTTACCGAATTTTTAAGATAAAGTATATTATGTTGAAACAATTCTTTAACAACATTTATAATTTGTCCATATGGTGATGCAGAATTTAAATTTATAGCAGAACGTCCATAAAGATTTTTCAACCAATTATTAATCTGTGAAGTTAAATCATCATATTTCAATTCAATAAATTCAAAAAATCTGTTTTTTGTTGCCATTATTTAAGTTTATTTTTTATTGTTATTCCTATGTTTTGAATCAAATTTTTTAAATTATTTAATTCAACGTTTATAGTTTCGCTATTTATCTGAAAACTTAACATATATTCAGAATGTTCTTTTTTTATACTAAATGGTATATCAATATTATTAGCACTTATTATAAACGGAAAAAATAATGATTTACAAGGTATTATATATGCTTTTGGTTCATATTTTACATTAGAAACATTTATTTCATTTATATGATTTTTTTTAAACCAATCGTTTATTAAAAATGCAGGTTTTTCAATAAAATCTGATAGTATTTTTAAATCTGGACCAAATTTATTATTGTGAAATATACTTTTAAGTTTCTTTTCAAAGTCATTAATATCTGAAAAATCAACATTAACATATTGACAATTTATATCATAAAGATATAAAAATGAATTATTTATTAGTTTTGTTTTACCATTATTGACTTTAAAAATAAGTTTTGTATATAAAATCGTATTTTCGCCAAACATTTTATTTATAAAAATAACTAATTTTAAATTATCAGAACCATCAATATGTTCATATACTGAATCAGAATTCAAAATATCAGAATCACCTAATATTTTCTTTATTGATTTTTCAATATTTTTAATTGTAATTTCCATTATAATAATTCTTTTGTGATTTTATACCTATCTTCAATAGATGATGTTGTAGAAGATGAAACTCTTAAAATATTAATTTTTAAACCTTTATAATAAGAAATTTTTGGTTTTGATTTTAAAGACCAGTTTGTACTTGGTAAATTTATTGTTATATCTGCACCATTACCCCAATTATCACCTGATGTGTGACCTGTGATGAAATAAATACCACTAAAATCTGTTATAGTATTACCGCTTTGTAGATAAAAATTATTAATGTAAACATAATCACCAACTGTAAATAAATCTTCCATTAAATATATTTTTAAATTTGTTAAACCTGTTAATATAGATTGGCCGTATGTAAAAACATTTTCATTCGTGTAATATGAATTCATATATGTTGATGCGGTTGGATTCAATGAATCATAATCAGATAAATCAATAGGTAATGTTATGCCACTTAATAAAGTTTGTTCTGTTGTTGAACCTAAACCATCATTATACATTATATTAATTTTCAGATGTTCTGGTAATTCAGACATATTTGGCATAATATAAATGTCCATGGCTTGTTTATAAGCCATATCTCTATTTAATACTATTGTTGCTGTATCTTCGACAATGTTATTATCATTATAAATATTCAATAATAATTGATTTGATAAAGGTACAGGTACAACATAACTTAAACCACTATTAGTAATATTGTAATTTAAAACATTACTAATATTTATATCTTGAATATCAGAATATTTTGTGTTAGTAACATTAACTTTAAGCGTAGGATACGTACCAGAGAAGTCCGTTTCTATTGTAGTTGTATCTGAATCTTGGAATTGGAAAGTAGAATATAATTCCAATAAATTGTTAAGATTTTCAATTTGTGATTTGATTGTATCTATATCTGTTTGAGAATAAATTAAACTTCTAAGTTCAAATAATTCTTCATTCATCCATGTGAAAGATGAAATCATATAAGTAAAGTTATCTTGAAGTTTGGCATTCGTATTTAATATATTTTGGTATAAATCAAAACCAAACATATTATAAATTGTTGTAGGATCGTATGTTAAAGGTAATACATCATTATCAATATTAAAATTAATATTTAATGAAAATGTATAACTTACACCATCTTGATTTCCATTACTAACAAGTTTTCTATATGGTGTAATTCTTCTATTATTTACATCACAGTTATCTTCATCGTCATTAGGATTGTTTAAAAATTCAATACCGTAAAGATTATTTACTACGTTGCCTGAACCATCATCAATTTCATAGTACCAAAGAATAGCATTAAAATTAAAATCTTCTGGTGGTCCATCAAAGTTTGCAGCATTAAATTCATCAAAATTGGAAATTTGATAGTCTGGTAGGTTCATTTTAAGATAATGTTCTCTATTAAAATCAATTTTTAAACCATCAATATTATTTGAATTAAAATCACGAAGTTTTTCAAAATAATTTTCAGCGTCTGTACCAATGTTATTTGATAATAGAATACCATAATAATCACCTTTATATCTTAATTTGTCACCAGATTCACATTTGTAAGTTTTATCTTCTGTATCAAAATATCCAAAGTAAGTGCCTGGATAATCTTGTGGTCTTAAACGAATTGGTGAGTTAGTATTTTCTGCACCAACAATTTCTTCTTGTTGTTCAATAGGTAATATAGGCATTTCAAGACCTGGATAATAATTTGTGTTTGTTTCAATACTAAATAAAACAGTAGGAGTTTTACCGACATGGTGAGGTATTTGAGCCGTAACTTCAGTAAAATTTCTTTTACTTGTTTGTATTTTACTAACAGCTTGTATTTCACCGATATATTCTATTAATCTATTATATTTTAAATAAACAATACAATTATATGTTGAACTATCTGTATAATTATTAACATTTAATACTAATGATGTATCAGCTGTTGTATAAATAACATTTGTAATTTCATAAGCAACTGTTTCTGCTGTTAATGAACCTGTTGTTCCTGATAAATAAACATAATCACCTTCTTTAAATTTAGCATTACCAGTTATAGTAAGAATTGGATGATTGCCTGTATATTGTGTTAAAGTACAACCATAATAATTGACATCTCTTTCTTTCCATAAATATTTTTGAAAATAATCATAATTTGTACCATTTTCATTATCAAAATCAGATAAGTTCTTATCCCAATCTATTTTATGTAATGCTGGTTCTAAATCTATAAGATTCAATTTTCTACACCATTTCCAAAATATCATTTCTGAAGGTGTCACTCTTTCATTAATGTTATAAAAGTCTGTATTTGAATTAATTCTACTTTCTCTTAATGTTGAATCATAGTTGGCAACATAGTTTCTTAATGATTCAATAAGTTGATCAGCAAAGGTTGTTGGTAAATCATTATTTGCACCTGGTTGAAAATTAAAAAATCTTGGACCATTTTCATCTTTATCGAAATTCATCACCCCTTTTGTTTGATCTCTATCTACACCAGTAGATATTACAATTTCTTGTGTTGGTATATTTAATAATACAAATTTTGTAAAATTTAATTTATAATTGTCATTTGAGAAAGCCAAGTTCATATCCTCTGCGGCAGAAGGGAACGCATAAAAACTTGTTCCCCTTGACTTCATAGACTTGTATAACGGAGTTGCCATATTATATTTATTTATATTTTATCATTATATATTAAAATATAAGTTTCATAAATGAAAGAAATTTTTTAATAAAAATTTTTTTACATCGTTATTTTGCTGTATCTTTGTATAAATTAAAAATGAAGGTTTAATTTTTAAAAACAGTACTATGACTAATAATTTCAATAAGATTAAGGAATTACTTGACTTTGATAACAAGAATACTTTCTATTTCATTCAGATTTTGAAGAGGCGTAAGGAAAATCCTGAAATGGAAAATGGTGTTAGAGTTATTGATAATTTTTACATCTACTCTATTGAGGATCTTGAAAAGTATGAAAACAGAATTATCGAAATCTGTGAAAAGAACAATGCTCGTGCTTATATTAATGTTAATAAGCTTGATGTTGAACGTGTTGCTATGTTTGTTATGAAGAAGGTTGCTGATCTTATTATTCAGAAGCAATTCAAGGCAGTCAAGAATGTTTATGTAACTGTTTGCGGACAACATAGTTCTGAAGAAAATAAGAGATGGATTGTTGATATTGATACTAACGAACTTCCTTACAAGAATGAAATTATTAGAATTATCAATGAACTTCATTCTAAGATAAAGAAGGAAGATTATAAGATTTTGGCTGAAATTCCAACTAGGAGTGGTTTACATCTTATCAGTAATCCTTTCAATTTGAAGGAATTTAACAACGAACTTAGTAAGCTGGGAATCAAGATAGATGTTCACAAGAACACACCCACTTTACTATACACAATCTAAAGAGAGACCAGATTTTCTGGTCTTTTTTTTTTATTTTAAAAATTTTTGTATATTTGCACTATAAAAAATATCATCACATATAAAGGTATAATTCGTTTTGATCCAGACAATAAGACTAAGAAACATCTTAATCAAGCTGACTGGAAAAGAATGGCTTTGGTTATGATTGATGGTGAGATAAGTGAGTTATATGCTTGGTTTATAGAGAAAAGATATAATCTTAAACTCAATAAACCGTTGCGTGGTGCTCATGTGTCATTCATTAATGATAGTGTAAATGATATTAGGAGAGGTCTTAATTGTTCTGAAAGTGAAGCAGAAGTTATTTGGAATAGTGTAAAGAACAAGTGGGATGGTAAAGAAATAGAAATATCATTAAGTGTTGATGCTCGTTCTAATGCAGAACACTGGTGGTTGGTTGTACCAGAAGAAGAAAGAAAACTTTTACATTCTATCAGACAAGAACTTGGTCTTGGTAGACCTTATTGGGGTTTGCACATGTCCATTGGTTATGCAAATGAAAAGAATATAGAACATTCTAAATACATATTGAATCTTATCAATAAGTATGGTAATGAATATAATTAACATTAAAAAATAGAAAATTATGAGTTTACTTACATTAGGAATTTTGGCAGTTGTTGCAATTATAATTACAATTTTTGGTTTCATTTTTAAAGATGAAGGTTGGAAAATATTATTTTTAATTCTTGGTTTTGTTGGTTTAGTTATTGTTGGTGCATTCGGATTTGGCTATCATGCATCATCTAATTGTGATACTATGGTTGTGGAACAATTAAAACCAGATACAGTTTTAAAATCACGAACAACAGTATATGTTGAAATTGATGGTCAAAGATTATATTTTACAGAAAAAGTTGATTTTGATGAAATAGACAATGATGCTATATTTTATAAAGTTATTTATTACAACTATTATGGTTTTGAAACATATACAATATATTCAAGAAATAAAATATTTAAAAATATTGAATGTGGAAAACTTGTTGAACCAATTAAGGAAAAATAGTTATGAAAAATAGAAGAAGAGTTTATGATATTAAGAATGATTTAGATAATCTGTCCAATTCAATTAATAACAATAAAAAGTATATATTGTTTTCAATTATTGCTGATATTATACTTTCAATACTATATTATATTTTTGTTGTTGGTAAAGGTACAAAATTTGATCACTCAGTATCAATACTTGTACTATCTTTTTTTGTAATTATATGTATGTATATTAAATACTTTTAAACTGTTTAGTAATATAAATAAATTCAAAAAAGTAAAAAGAGAATACATGATTGCCACAGAAACACCAGAACAAAGGGTGAAAAGGGAAAGAAGTGAAAAACTAAGCAGAATTCTATATTTTATCATATTATTTAATAATTTGGCTATTGACTTGGTTTGGTGTCAAATTAAGCAATTATAATAAAAAGCAAAATCCTTATGATAATGATAACACAATATCTAAAGATTACGTAATGGAAACATTTGGTGGTTGATTTTTCCACCAGTAAAATATAATCGATGCAATGGTCTATTTTTAAGAGGTTTGTTTACGGTTATGTCCAACATACATTTGGATAATGTATATAAAAGTATTGTTGATTTTTTATTTGGAAAAGAATGATGACAACTGCTATTATTGGATAAACACCTGATGACTATTATATTGATAAAAGAATATTTTTTTATTTTGAATAAAAATAGTACTTTTATATATGTTTCTCAGTTCAGTAAAAAAACTGAGTGGTGGTGACAAGATTCAAAAAATTATTGTTAAACTTAAAAATGTCACAAATGATGGAAAATAAAGAATTTAGAAAACTCGCTACAATTGCTAAGGTTGAAAACGTTGCACCGATTGAAGGTGCTGACGCTATTGAAGTTGTAACTATCCGTGGTTGGAAAGTTGTAACCAAGAAGAATGAATTCAAAATTGGTGATTTTTGCGTTTACTGTGAAATTGACTCTGTTCTTCCTGAAAAAGAAGAATTTGAATTTCTTAGAAAAGTCAATTTCCGTATCAAAACTCTTAGACTAAGAGGACAGGTCTCGCAGGGTATTGTATTCCCTCTTTCTGTGCTTCCTACTGGAGTCACAATCGAAGAAGGTCTTGATGTTACTGATATTCTTGGAGTGACTAAATACGAACCGCAAAAGGTTACTTTCCTTCTCACTCTATTAAGACTGATGAAGAAAGAATTCAGAATCTCGTAGATAAATACGATGAACTTAAAACTCACAAATACTTTGCTACTGAAAAACTTGATGGTTCTTCCACAACTTACTTCCTTAAAGATAATGTATTTGGTGTTTGTTCTCGTAATCTTGAACTTATTGAAACAGAAGACAATACATTCTGGAAAGTTGCTCGTGATCTTAAAATTGAAGAAAAAATGAGAGAATACGCTAAAAGGAATGGTATTACCAACTTCAACATTCAGGGAGAACTTATTGGAGAAGGTATTCAAGGTAATAAATACGGTCTAAAAGGACACACAGTTAGGTTCTTCCGTGCTTTCAATATTGATGCATTTGAATTCTTTGATTACGAAGTTTTCATTAATATGATTGGAGAAATGGGTCTTTTAACAGTTCCAGTTCTTGGAGTTGTTGAACTTCCAGATACAGTTGATGGTCTACTTGCTTTCGTAGAAGGTAAGTCTGCTCTTAACCCAAAGACTGAAAGAGAAGGTATTGTATTCGTTTCTACTGATTTCGTATCAAAATACAATGGTAGACTTTCCTTCAAAGGAATTTCTAACAAATTCTTACTTAAAAATGGCATGTAAATATACTTCATCTAAATTCATCCTATCTTTGTAAAACAAAAGCAAACTTTTTTGACTCTTAAAGTATAAGAGAAAAATGACATAGGTTAATGTAAATATAATTTTTTGGTTAAACAACGTGAAGTCGTTGCATCTAGCTCATACCGTTAGGTTGAGTGCAAGTGCAACGACTTTTTTATTTATTAAAACTTTTTTTTTAAATATTAAAAAATTATTGAAACAATTTTATATATATGGTATGAAATTGTTAGTAACTATATTGTTTTTAATGTTATTTAATTGTTGTTTTTCTCAAATAATGATTGAAATGACTTCTCCAGAAGATGCAAATCTAATTCTAATTGAAGTTAAAGATTCATCTCAAGCGGATGCTTACATCTATATAACAAACAAAAGAAGTGAAGCAAAAAAATGGGATTGTATGTGGAAATTTAATAAATTTGGATTTTCAAATTTCGCTATTTATATTGCAAAAGATGAAAAAGAATTACATATGTCTGAGGATGAAACAATTGATGGTATAGAAAAAACTTTTGTTTCACAAGGTAAAGTTTATTTTGTTAAAAATAAAGAAAACAGAGGTTATAGAAAAGGATTTGCTATTGAAGGTGTTATGAAAGTTACTACAACAAAAAAACTAAAAATAAGAAAAAATGAATTAGAATAACTATGGCAATAGAGAAGAACTTCAAAGTATTTACAATTAATGAATCTATTTTGGATTTAGTTAAAAATATGTTTAAAGATCCTAAGAAATTAGAAGAAAAAATAAAAAAAATCATTTTAAATGTTAAAGAAGATGTTTTAGTTAATAAGAAATTAAAAAAGAATGATATTAAAAGGATATTAGACAATTTCGAAAAAGTTCTTGATAGAGATGCAATATATGAATTAAACTTAGACTCATTCATCAGAGGTTTGCACAATCTTACTATAAATCCTAAAATAACTGACGCAAGAATAGAGAAATATATTGATTCATACATTAAAACATTACCTAAAAGAATAAAATTATATTTTAAAGATAAATCTAATAAATTTGAAAATGATGAAGAGTTTGATGAATTGAAAAAATTAAAATCTGAAAGATTATTAAAGGTTGGTAAAAAAGACTTTATTAATGAATTAAGACCTTTACAGATTGAATTATTAAGACTTCAAGAATGGTTAAAAACATCAAAAAATAAATTAGTTATTATTTTTGAAGGACGTGATGCTGCAGGTAAAGGTTCAGTAATTAAAACTATTACGGAATTCTTAGATCCTAAATATTGTCATATTGCAACATTTGGTATTCCAACAGAAGAAGAAAAAAAAGATTGGTTTTCAAGATATAAATTAAAATTACCAGCACCAGGACATATGACATTATATGACCGTTCTTGGTATAATAGAGCTGTTAATGATCCTGTCATGGGTTATTGTTCAGAAGAAGAATATAAAAATTTTATGAAAGAGGTAGTTCCATTTGAAAATAGTTTATTAGAAGAAGGTTATTATATTATAAAATTTTGGTTTTCTATTGATCAAGACACTCAAAAATTAAGATTCAAAATGAGACAGAATAATCCTCTGAAATATTGGAAATTTAGTCCAAATGATGAAAAGACTATGACTAAATGGGATTTATTCACAAAATATAAAGAGCAAATGTTTCAGAAAACATCAACTAAAAATTGTCCTTGGGTAGTAGTTGATTCTAATGAAAAGAGAATTGCTAAATTAAATGTAATAAAATATATTTTAAATAAAATCCCTTATGAACCAAAAGAAAAAACATTTTATATTTATCCAGAAGTAATTGTAGAAATATTATAAATTTACACAATTAAAAATGCAATTTTTTATTTTATGAAATATAAAAAATATGCTTTTGTTTAAATTAAATTTTCTTTATATTTTAAATTTTCAATATAATTTATAACATCGTTTTTAATATCATCAAGTGTATCATCGCCCGTATAATATAACTCAGTTTTTGAATGATAACGATTTTTTGTTTCATTTTTATTAGCAATTACAATACTTAGATAATAATCTGATAATGTATATCTACCTTTATTTAATGGATTTTCTGAATGATCAGCAACCCTTATTTGAAGCTTTATTGTTTTATCTTCATCTAGATATATACTTGCATATTTAGATTTTCTTCTTCCATATTCTTTATATAACCACTCTAATACATCATTCATTAATTTTTCGGCTGATTTTTCAGAACCATCTATTGTATAATATTCACATGATTTGTTATCTTCATTATCTTCAATTAATTTATAATATTTTGGATCGTCATAATAATTATTGATAGGATAATTATCTACATCTTCATAATTATTAACATATATATATTTGTTTGTATAACTACATATTTCAACAATTGTATTATAATATTTTGTTAATGGTTTTGCTTTTTTAGCATAATAATATGCATCTTCTTTATTAATACCTTCGTATATTCTTTCAATATATGA
This sequence comes from Ignavibacteria bacterium, assembly GCA_013177855.1. Lineage (NCBI taxonomy): Bacteria > Pseudomonadati > Ignavibacteriota > Ignavibacteria > Ignavibacteria bacterium. The sequence continues at coordinate 7,532 of JABLYA010000006.1, read as the reverse complement.
ATCTGTATGCAAATTGACTATATAAAATGTTAGATAATAAAAATTATTTGTTAATTTCTCTTTTTCTTTATGTTGTTCATTCAATATATTTTCTTTTAGTTTTTTATTTTCGCCACAAATTTCTTTTTTGTTTATGAATTCATCCCAATTTTTAATCATTGTTTTACAATTATTTTTATATGTTAAAATCTGTTTTTAATTTATTAATAAGGTATTTACTTATTAAATCATTAATTTTTATATGATCTAAATCAGCAATATTTATTTTTATAGTTTTAGATAATTGTTCAGTTTTTGAACCATCACCAGGAGCTGTAACAATTTTATAATCATTATAATTAAGAACTAATAGACAAAGATAATATTGTACTGAGCTACTTTTTGTTTGAAAAAATGGTCCTTCAATTTCAAATTGATAAAATTCATTTAAAACAATACCCGCCTCTTCATATAATTCTCGTCTTAATGTTTGATGAGGTGTTTCGCCTTCCTCAATAGTACCAGAAACAAGAGTTAAAAACTTACCAGAAAGTTTTTGAATATTATTTCTATATTTGTATTGCCAAGGTGGTATAGGTTCACTACGCATTAGAACATAACCTTCATCTTGAATATATACAAGACAAACAACACAATCTTTTTCATCAATAAATTCCCAATCATCTTGTTTTATGACTTTTATATAACCGTCATAAATGATGGAATTTTTTTCTTTTTGTAATTGTATTTCTTGTAATTTTTTAATTTTTGTAAATTTTTCCATTGTATTTAATTTTCTTTTTTAAAGAATTTTACTTTTTATTAAATTATTTTGTAAATGTATTAGTTTTTTCAAGACCATCGAATATATATAAATTACATTTTTTAGATTCCTTAAGTATTTTATTTATATCAATTAATTTATCTATTTCTTTACTTAATTCTTTATTATCGATATTTGCTTCAATAAAATCTGATATTTCTTTTGTAACAATCTTTCTATCTTTTTCGTATGTTGAAAGTTTTTTACCAATAATTTTTGATGCTTTCAAAATTAATTCCTTTTGTTTCAAAATATCAGGTTTTCCAATTTCATCTGGTTGATGTTTTATACTGATGGCATCTGGATCAGATGTTTCAATTGTAGTTGGATTAAAATATTTGCTAGTTTCATAATAAATTAGCTCTTTATCTCCACCTAAAAATAATTCGTTTATTTTTTTAATATATTTCATTATATATCCTCCTCCAATAAATTATTTTCTATTGCTTGATCTAACAAATCATTTATTTCTTCAAGTGTTTCAATGGTTAATTCATCATATTTAACATCATAAGATCCTAATTCACTTTCATATTTATATCCACCATAGATAACAACCTCAACATCAGATGATGTAATTCTCTCAATCAAATGAATTTCTTGATCTCCATATTTATATACAGGTGAAGAATCAGCTTCCATATCTCTTATAGTAATGTAACTACCATATCTTTCTACTTTAGATATAATATCTTCAATTAATGTATCTTTATAATCTAAAGTCTTTTTAAAATCCTCCTTTTTGCCATCAGGATTTCTAAGTATAAATTCTTCTTCTCTTGTTAAAGATTTACCCTTATTCATTTTGTCAAGAATATTATCTATTTCTTTTTCTGAAAATTTTTTCTTTTCGTTAAAACTTTGAAAATTTAAAATATTTTTCATAATTATGCCTCCTCTTCAATATCTGGAAAATGTTTATCTAATAAATCATAAATCTCTTCTAAGGCATCCTGCATATCATCAGCAGAACCAACATGATCTATATTTGATAAATATTTTATTTTAGCTATTATATTGTTTCTTCCTTCTAAACCACCATAAGTCTTTTCTTTTTGTGCAGATGGTAATTCATTTAATTCTTCAACTTCTTTAATCCAATGTGAACCAACACCAGTTGCTAATATACTTTCGATTTCTTTTTGCAATTCTTTCACATTTTTAAACTTTTTAGCAGAAGACGGTAAAGACTTTTTTAACTGTAAATTAGATATTGCGAAACCAATACCAGAACCTTGCCAACCACCATAATATGAATATCCTAATGTATTATCAGGTCTTAAATAAACAGATAGTGTTGCTTTATTTGCTTCAGGTCCGTAAGTTCTATCATATAATCTAAATTTAAGTAATGATATAGTACCAATTGCTTCATTTAATTCTTCAAATTTTTTAATTTTCATAATACAACTTTATTTTTAAGTATATATTAAAAAACAAAAATAAAAATAAAATCTATAAGCAAATATGAAATACATCAATACACCCTATAATTATACTGGTTCAAAATTCAAATTACTTGAACAGATATTACCAGAAATGGATTATACCAAGAAGTATTTCGTAGATTTATTCACTGGTTCCTTCGTTGTTGGCGCAAATGTTTTAGAAAAATATGATAAAATTTTAGCCAATGATATTATATTAGAATTAATAGAAATTCATAAATCTCTGTTAGAATCAGATAATATAATAGAAAAGACAAAACAAATATGTCCTGGTAAAGAAGACAAAGAAAAATTTTTAGAATTACGTGAATCTTTCAATAAAGAAAAAACACCAGAAAAATTATGGGCATTAATGTTAAGTTCAACTAACAATATGATGCGTTTTTCACAAAAATTATTATATAATCAAACATTTGGTAAAAGAACATTTAATGATAGTACACAGAAAAAAATAGACGAATTTACAAAATATGTTAGACCGTATAAAGACAAAATAATATTTGTATCAAAACATTTTAATGAAATAAAAATTACAAAACCTTCAATGGTTTACATTGATCCACCTTACACAGAAACGGAAGCAGGTTATAATTCATATTGGAAAAGAAGTGATGATGTTTTACTTTACAACTACATAAAAGAATTGGATAAGAATGGTTCTTCATTTATGTTATCTGGTGTGTTAGGTGAACATAAAAACGGAAAAAGAAGTAAATTAATAGACGATTTAATTAATGATGGTTATAGATATAAGATATTAGATTATAACTATGAGATTGTTGCAAGAAAGAAGAATATAAAAAAATCACAAGAAGTAATAATAATGAATTATGATAGGTAGAAACTTTGGAAGATGATTTAGTGTTAATGAAGTATTATGACCACGGTTGGTGCTGGATTTATGCTGAAACATATGAAGAATATAAAGAAAAACCAAGACAATTCAAACCATATTATGTTTGGGACTTAGAATCATTAGAAAAATATCATAAACTTCGGACGAATCCGAGTGATGATATTACAGAATTTATGTGGGCAAATGGTAATAAAAAATATATTACCAAAAATGATTATTGGAAAATTACAACAAAAGAATATCTAAATACTATAAGACAAAACAAATTAAAAAGAATATTAAAATGACATATACAAATCATACTGGAGGTGCAATAGGTTCTGATACTAAATGGGATGAAATAGGCAGAGAATTTGGTGTTTTAAACCACATTCATTATTGGTATAAAAAACCGAACCCAAAATCACTACCAGAACACGAAATATCTGAAGAAGATTATAATGAAGGTGTTCAAAAAATATTATTAGCAAACAAGACTTTAAAAAGGCATAATATTGAAAAATATATGCACTTATTGGCAAGAAACTGGTGTCAAGTTAAAAATGCAGATGCTGTCTATGCTATTGGTATTATTAAAGGCAATAAAGTGGATGGTGGAACAGGCTGGGCTGTACAAATGTCGATAGATTGTGGTAAACCTGTCTATGTATTTGACCAAGAAAAAGAAAAATGGTATTTCTGGAATGATACAAAATTTGAAGTTTGTGTCACTCCCAAATTGACAGAAAATTTTGCAGGTATAGGAACTAGAGAAATAAACGAAAGTGGTATAAACGCAATAAGGAATGTTTATAAAAAGACATTTAATATATAAAATATGATTAATTATAAAAATTTTTTAATAAGAATAGATGAGGGTTTAATAAAGACTCACGACTTGAAAAAAAGTATTAAAATTATAGAACATGAGATGGTTAATTCACCATCATATAAAATTGATGTAGATTATATTAATAATACATTTTCTATATTTTTTGATAGTATACCTAGTATAAAATTTTTAGATTATTGGTTCGATATAATAAATAATTTGGGATATTATCCAATTATAATTAAAGTATGGAATCAAAAAAATATGTCGAATATATTTAATATGCCAAGCGATTCTAATACAGAAGATATTGAAACAAAATTAAATAATCTGATAAAAAATAAAAAACATATGTAGAATTTTTCTTTGATGCAAAATATGATAAAGTTTTAAAAATACCAAAAGTTTTATACCATACAACACCATTAAGAAAAAAATCAAAAATATTAAAAAATGGATTATCACCAAAATCAAACAATAGAGAAAATAATTACCCTGATAGAATATATTTTGATTTTAGCTTAAATAATTCTATTAATACTGCAAAAAGTTTAAGAAAAAATGATCTGTTAAACGATAAAGAAAAATTAGATTATTGTATATTTCAAATAAATACAAAAGATATAGAAAAATTATATAAAGATCCTCATTCAAAAGGTTGTTATACTTATGATAATATAAAACCAAATAATATAATAGATTTGAAAATTATAATTTAATATGTAGAAATAGGATATGAAACTTTTGGAATAACTTCAGTTGTATCGTGAATTTTTTTTACTTTCTTTAACATTATTACCTTTTTGCAACAACATACATTAAGTTAGACTCATTAATAAATTGTTTATAACCTACTTTTTTTTAAAATTGTTGACACTTTAACATTCAATGAAATTGTTTGAAGTTGTTATTAAGTCATTTAGAGAAGTTGTTTCAATTCAGATATAAGTTTATCTAAATCTTCACTCCTAACATATTGACCATCTTCTTCTATACGCTCATCTTTTTCAATAAATTCACCATTATATAATGTATCTATATCAACTCTTTGTAGTAATAATAAACGATTTATAATATCTGATATATTTATTTTTTTATCTTTAACATCAAAGTTATTTGATTCGTTAAATTCTTGTTGTGTCTTTATGTGTTTCATATTATAAAGTTTTTTCTTTTATTTAATTTATTGCATTTTTATTATATAATCATTTATTTTATTCAAACATAAATTAACTATATTAGTTAAATCTACATTTTGTTTCATTGTATTTTTTGTTATGTCGTCATAATTAAAAAGTACTAAATTAACATCAACCATTATAGTAATTTGTTTATATGATTGGTCAGAAACTAAAAATTTAATATTATTAACTACGTCTAATTCATCTTGACTAAAATCAGATAAATTTTCAACTATTCTATAAGTATCACCATAATATGGTTTTATCTTTTCATAGGTTTCTGTAGATTTCCAACCTATAATAAAGTTATTTTCTATTATACTTACGTTACATACTGTTATCATATTACATAGGATTAAAAATTGTAGCATCAATATTAATGCCTTTGAAGTATAACATTAATATTTGAGATGTTAATTGAGAAGTAGTAATCCAAGTGACTACAGCTCTATAATTAATGTCAGTTGATTCAACATAAAAATATTCGTCTATACCAGGATTATCTTGATAAGCATAGTAAGTTTCATTTAAATTATTTATTTGAGTCACGAAATCAAGAGCTCTATCTGCTAAGCTCGTAGTTACAGTACTGTTAATTTGATTACTTGTTGACCCATTTTGAATTATTATGCCAGCAGTTTCAGTGATATTTATTACAGTTACTTTAAATTTCTCTAATCTAGGACTTGTAGCTTCACCAGTATTAACGTCACTTAAGCAATTGCCTATAGAAGTTACATGAATAACGTCATTAAAAACACCACTAAAAATAGGATTTCCATGATTTCTAACTAACAGATTGTCAAATATTACATCACTCGGTGAACTAGGTAAATTGAAAAACCTCATGAATATATATTTATTTGTGTCAACATCAGCTGATAATCTTATTTTACCTCCATAATAATTTATTAATCCATACCAATTACCAGCTATAATATCAGGAGAAAGCGGATTATTATCTATACATTTAATTTTAAGATTATAATTAACTTCACCACCATATATATCTAAAGAATTTCCATAAGTAATTGAGGTTTTAATATCATGTACACCGTCATATACTTTTATATTGCCTTGTACATACATGATATCAATCTTTGACTTTGAGTATACACCTTTTAATACTAATGCTCCACTATCATAAACACCTTTAAAGAATAAATATGAATAATCATTTACTTCAGAAGGTGGGAAATGATAATCAACCCCTCCATTAAGATGTAAAATAGAACCCTGATTTAAAACAAATTGGTCACATCTAGATATTTTAACATCACCACTATAGCTGTAAAGCGTATTAACGTAACCACTACAGTTAATTTCGCTATGATAAACTGATAAACCGTATGTAAAACCTACTACCCTAGGACATAATAAAGTAATACGGTCGTAGCATGAATTTACTGCTATTCCTGTTTCTGAAACGATTTCTGAAGATATTATAGTACAATTCGTTGAACCATATGTAGCAAAAGCTATAGCAGCAGTTTTACTATAAATCTTATTTATATTGATGAAGGTGAATACTCCTCTTTGGTCATAAATTGAGTAACTAAGTACGGTATAAATACTTTTCCCTATCAATGAAAAAGACGCAGCATAATTAACAAAAATTCCAAGATAATAACTATATATATGATTGAACTCAATAGTCATTTCATTATATATTCGTGTATCACCTCCACTAGGATGATTAATATAATAGAAACTAGCATAATGATTTACAAAAAAGTTACCTTTACCATAAATATTAGCTGGATAAACTGCTGCATAACTAACATCTTCATAATAATAAAACATACCAGATTGATCACTATTCAAAATGATTTCACATCCATCTTCAAAATAATAGTTTATTCCTTCTTTAGTTAGTATGTTTACATTATATTTTCCAGGAAATACATATATTAAACTATACCTGCAGTATTTTATTTTAAAACTAGCAGTATCAGTGGCAGGTTTTGTAAAATAAATTTTATTATTTTGAACATCTATATCTCTTACTCTGCAAAAAGGAGGTAAATAAGGACTTCCTACTAAATCACCTACTTTGACATTATTAATATTTACTGAATCAATTACCCAATCTTGACCTTGTACAAAGTCAACAGTATTGGAGTAAACATGTGTAGTAATTGATTCCTCAGCTTTATTAATTGTAGCAAAAGGTGATGAAAGAGAACCATCACCATTTATATCATCACCATTACCGGTTACCCAGTACGACAGTTTAGCAAACTGTTGGTTTCAGCCACTCACCCACCTCTCCAAACGCGGGCACAAATATAGGAATTTTTTAAATTAAAAAAAAAATTATTTTGAATCAATATTATTTCCTTTTGATAAAGAATCGCGCATATTGGTGTCGGCTTGTATATTTTTTATTCGATAGTAATCCATAATGCCCAGATTACCATTGCGAAAAGCTTCA